>JACRAM010000105.1 GCA_016213405.1 Bacteroidota bacterium | reverse complement strand
TTTGCAAAAGAAGGTTACTACAGTTTATCGGCAAACTACAAACGATTAAAACTTTATGAAACCGCTGTATGCGTCTAAGCATGTACAGTGGTGTGAGAGGTGGCGAAGTTACTTTGTACCTTCGCTTCCTACTTTAATTGCAGTTATCCAATCAATATTGTTAGTTAAATATCGTTAACGAGTGTGCAGATAACGAATCTCATACTAATTTTCAAAACTACAGATATTACAAATTATTTGTATCTATTTGTAATTTCGTAAATCTGTAAATGATTTGTTATCTGTACCATTAATGAATCCTTTTAAGAAACTTGCTTCGCAAACCGCCATTTACGGCTTGCCCACTATCATCGGGCGTTTGCTGAATTATTTTTTGGTCCCACTTTACACTTACAACTTCTCCACATCCGAATACGGAACAGTGAATGAGATGTATGCGTATGTTTCTTTTCTTCTTATCGTTCTCACTTACGGAATGGAAACTGCGCTGTTTAATTTTTCTAGACTTCAAGATGACAAACAGAAAGTTTATTCTACTATTCTTACTTGTGTAACTCTTACTTCAGCTGTTTTCATTGCAGGGCTTACCATTTTTTTTCAGCCCATTGCAAACCTTATTGAATACCCAACACATCCTGAATACATCACCTGGTTTGCGCTGATTCTTGGACTTGACGCAGTTTCTTCCATTGCTTTTGCAAAACTCCGCGAGCAGAACAAAGCAAAAAACTTCGCGCTGATTAAAACTTTAAACATTGCGGTAAATATTTTTTTCAATGTTTTCTTTCTCTGGATCTGCAAAAGCGAATTTGACGCAGGGAAAAATTCTTCGCTTGCATGTTTTTACAATCCTGAAATCGGAATAGGATATATTTTCATTTCGAATCTTATTGCAAGTGTGGTTACGTTTTTAGTGCTTCTTCCTTCCATCCTCAAGGCTGTTTCCCCCTTGCAAAGGGGGGCAGGGGGGATTCTGGATTTCTCCATGCTCAAAACCATTTTACCATATGCACTTCCTCTTCTCATTGCAGGTCTAGCAGGAATGACGAATGAAACGATTGACAGAATTCTTCTCAAGTATCTTCTTCCTTCTAACATCGCGCTCGAGCAAGTAGGTATTTACGGTGCGTGTTATAAAATCTCCATCATCATGACCATGTTCGTTCAAACCTTTCGATTTGCTGCGGAACCATTTTTCTTTTCGCATGCAAAGGAAACAGATTCAAAACAGGTTTATGCGCGTGTGATGGATTATTTCGTCATCATCTGCATGATCATTTTTCTCGGAACGATGATGAATATTTCCTGGATACAATATTTTGTAGGAAGAGATTTTCGTGACGGACTTGCAGTTGTACCAATTCTTCTCATGGCAAACTTTTTTCTTGGAGTATTTTTCAATCTTTCCATCTGGTATAAACTCACCGGGCAGACAAAGTGGGGAGCGTATCTCACCATCTTCGGTGCGGTCATTACGCTCATTGGAAATTTTGTTTTCATTCCGATATACGGCTACATGGCAAGCGCTTGGGCAACGCTCGTTTGTTATGCGGGAATGATGACGCTTTCTTATTTTATCGGCAATAAATATTATCCTGTGAAATACGACATGAAACGAACGCTTGGTTACTTGGCTTTAGCGTTGCTTTTGTTCGCTTTGTCACATTATCTGGAAATTAAATCTGATATTTTGGATATTGCGGCAAAGAATTCTCTGCTTGTCCTGTTTGTGATTATTGTTTTTATCTTTGAGCGGAAAAATTTATTCAGAAAGAAAAATGAAAGTCAGAATAATTAATAAGTCGAAACATCCGCTTCCATCATACGCTACGAATGCGTCCGCAGGAATGGATTTACGTGCGAACTTAGACTCGCCCATTGTTTTGAAATCGCTGGAAAGAACGTTAGTTCCCACAGGATTATTTATTGAACTTCCGGTAGGATTTGAAGCGCAGATTCGTCCGCGCTCGGGTCTTGCTTTCAAAAATGGATTAACTGTTTTAAATTCTCCCGGAACCATTGACGCAGATTACCGCGGAGAAGTGAAAGTGATTCTTGTAAATCTTTCAAAAGAAGATTTCACTATCAATGATGGAGAAAGAATCGCGCAAATGGTAATCGCAAAACATGAACAGGCGGAGTGGATTCAAGTTGAAGAATTAATAGAAACGGAAAGAGGTGTGGGAGGATTCGGCAGTACAGGGAAGAAATAAAAACCAAGCCCCACCCTGACCCTCCCCATTAGGGAGGGAAAAGACGGTGGAGCCAAAAATAAAAAGTCCTCCCCAATGGGGAGGATTTAGGAGGTGCTACTAATATGAAAATAATTATACCGATGGCAGGAATGGGAAAACGAATGCGTCCGCATACGCTCACCATTCCAAAACCTTTGATTCCGATTGCAGGCAAACCGATGGTGCAGCGAATTGTGGAAGACCTTGCGCAAATATGTCATGAAAAATTTACGGATGTCGGCTATGTGATTTCAAGAGCATTCGGAAAAGAGGCGGAACAGAATCTGATTAAGGTGGCTGAGAAACTTGGAGCGAAAGGACATATTTTTTATCAGGACGAACCGCTTGGAACAGCGCATGCTATTCTTTGCGCAGAAAAAATTCTTGACGGAAAAGTTCTCATTGCTTTTTCTGATACGCTTTTCATTCCTGATTTGAAAGCGAAAGTGGATACTGAAAAAGATGGAATCATTTGGGTTCAGAAGATAGAAGACCCGCGCCAGTTCGGTGTGGTGAAGCTGGATAAAGAAGGATACATAACTGATTTTGTGGAAAAGCCCCAAACTTTCATCTCTGATTTAGCTATCATCGGAATTTATTATTTTAAAGAAGGTGCTTATCTGAAAAAAGAAATGCAATACCTGATAGATAACAATATAAAAGAGAAAGGAGAATTCCAACTGACGAACGCGATGGAGAATATGAAAAAAAAAGGAACTAAGTTTGTTACATCGCAGGTTGCTGAATGGCTCGATTGCGGAAACAAAGACGCAACGGTTTACACGAACAAAAGAATCCTTGAAACCTATTATAGCAACGGAAAGAGTTCAAATCCCAACGATGCAAATGTTAAAAATTCTAAAATAATTCCTCCCTGTGTGATAGGAAATAACGTTCAGATAATCAATTCAACAGTCGGTCCCTTTGCTTCAATTGGCGATAACACAGTAATTGAAAATTCCATAGTAGAAAACGTGATTGTTCAGGCGAATACAAAGATTAAAAACGCAAAGCTTTCCAACTCCATGTTGGGGAGTTTTGTAGAGTTCTCAGGCAATTCAAACGATGCAAGCGTTGGTGATTACAGTATTATCAAGAGTTGAAATTTTTGTAACTTTCCTACGTTAAGGGAATCAATATGAAAAATATTTTTTTAAAATCCATTCTTCTCAGTGCTTCAGTTCTGGTTTTTGGATGTAAATCTCCTCAATCTGTTTCACAAAACTCTGTTGGTGGAAAAACTGATCGCCTTCCGTTATCCTATGGCGAACAGAGAAAATTAGATGTAGCTTATACGGATGGAATTATCCAGAAACTTCAGGGCAATTATCCCGAAGCGATTGATCATTTCAAAAAATGCCTTGATGTGTATCCAAATCATGCAGCATCCATGTATGAAATTGCTTTTATTGATAACGGAATCGGCAAAAGTGCTGATGCAATTCCTTACGCGCAAAAGGCTGTGTCACTTGATGACAGCAATGAGTGGTATCGCCTGCTTCTTGCAAAATGTTTTATGGAAACAGGAAAATACAATGATGCCTCTTCTTCTTTTGAGCGATTGGTGAAAATGAAACCTGATAAAATAGATTATTATTTTTTATGGTCATCTGCGCTCCTTCATGCCAATAAAATAAAAGATGCTCTTGAGGTGTACGACCATATTGAAGCAATGATTGGTATTACAGAAGAAATTATTTTGCAGAAAGAGAGAGTTTACCTCACACAAAACCAGTTTGACAAGGCAGTTGCTGAAGCACAGCGCCTCATTGATTCTGATCCGCGCGAGACAAGATATTACCGCATGCTTGCTGATTTGTATTTTCAGAACAACAAGCCGGACAAAGCGATAGAAATATGCAATAAGATTTTTGAAATTGATCCTGGCGACCCCGAAGCGCATCTCATGATTGCTGATTATTACGAAGGAATTTCAGAAGACAAAAAAGCATTTCAGCATGTTCGCATTGCCTTTGAAAATCCAGATTTGAACATTGACGATAAAGTAAAAATCCTCATCAATTATTTTAATATCCCTGAAAAGTTTAAGGCCGAAAGAGAAGAATCAGATACATTGATTAACATTCTTCTGCGTGTTCATCCTCACGATGCAAAGACCTATTCTTTACAGGGAGATTTCCTTAACCGTGACGGAAAAAATAAAGAAGCCCGGGAAGCATTCCGCAAAGCGATTTCGCTGGATAAAACCCGCTACCCAATATGGCAGCAGGTGATGGTGCTGGACGAACAACTCAGCGATTTCGATGCCATGGAATCTGACAGCAAAGAGGCAATGGAATTATTTCCTTCCGAGCCGTATAATTATATTTTCAACGCCAGCGCAAATTATCAAAAGAAAAAATATAAAGAAGCCATTGATGCGATTAACAACGGAAAAGATTATGTGGCCGGTGATAAAAAATTACTCGGACAGTTTTATTCCATACTCGGAGATTGCTACAACAGCTTGAAAGAGTACAAACTTTCGGATGAAAATTTCGAAAAGACAATCAATCTTGATCCTGAAAATGCCAATGTGATGAATAACTGGGCGTATTATCTTTCCCTCCGAAATGATAATTTAGACAGGGCAGAGAAAATGGGATTGAAAGCGAATCAACTTGTTAAAGATAATTCATCCTACGAGGATACTTACGCATGGGTGTTGTATAAGAAAAAAAATTATGATGAAGCAAAACGCTGGCAGGAAAAGGCGATGGAGCATGGAGGAGAAAAAAACGGAACTCTTCTGGAACATTACGGAGATATTATTTATCAGCTCGGACAGCCTGACAAAGCATTTGATTACTGGCTGAAAGCAAAAACAACTGGTAAATATTCTGATTTGCTCGACAAAAAAATAGCAGATAAAAAACTTTACGAATAAGTGAAGATCCATCATACACTTATTTTATTTCTCTTACCGCTCCTATTCGCCTGCAAAGCGAAAAAAAATCTCCCTCCTCATGAAGCAACAAAATGTAAATTAGATTATAAGAGCGCAAAAACTCTTACTTCTCTTCTTAAACAAAACCAGGTAGAATATTCCACTTTCAGCGGGAAGATAAAAGCCAGCGTAATTATTGACGATAAAGGAACAGATTTTACCATAGCGCTGAGAATGAAAAAGGATAGTGTCATCTGGGCATCTATTTCTCCTGCACTGGGAATTGAAGTGATTCGTTTTTCCGCCACAAAAGATTCCATCAAGTTCATTGACAGAATTCATAACAAATATTTTGTAGGGGATTACGACACACTCACTAAAATGCTTAAGACGGAAATTGACCTGGAAATTCTTCAGTCGCTGCTGGTTGGCAACAGCGTTGAGTTTTACATGGAAGATGAAAAACTCAGAGCGGGAATTGATTCCTGCAAGTATCTTCTCGGCACAATCAGGAAAAGAAAACTTCGCAAAGTGATTGAGAAAGGAAAAGAACTCAAAGAACCCGCGCAGAATATCTGGCTTCTTGACAGCACCTTTAAGATTGTCAGAATTCTTTTCCGTGAGTTTGAATCGCGCAGAGAGTTTGATGCATATTTTGATAATTTTCAGAATGTTGATTTGCCTGATGGGCAAACAAAAAATATTTTCACGCCCAGAAATCTTACTTATTATATAAAATCCGATAAGATCATTACCGTTGCATTGGAATATACTAAGGCAAGCGCCAATAAAGAACAGACATTTCCGTTTACAATACCAGAGGGATATGATCGCATTAAATAAGTTTACATTTTTCAGTTTTAGATATGCAGTTTATCTGTTGATAATGATTTTATTTTGGAATAATGCTATTGCTCAAACCCAAAAGAAAAAAGATTTAGAGAATAAAAAACAGGAACTTCAAAAAGAAATTGAATATCAAAACAAATTGTTGAATGAAGTAAAGAAAAATAAGAACCGCTCCATGATTCAGCTGGCGATTCTGAATAATAAACTTGCCAAACAGCAGCAGTTAATCGCTACCATAGGCAAGGAACTTGATATGATAGAGGGCACTATTTCAGAAACGCAGCAAAACATCCATCAGAAAGAAACAGAATTGCAAATTCTGAAAAACGATTACGCGAAAATAATTTTTGCCTCCTATAAGAACCGTGATTCTTATTCAAGGTTGATGTTTTTGTTTGCTTCACAGGATTTTAATCAGGCATTCCAGCGCATAAAATACATGGAGTATTATACCGAAGCAAGAAAGAAACAGGCTGGGATAATAGAGGATACGCAGCGTCAACTTCAAACCAAGAAGCAGGAACTTGAAAACCGAAAGGAACAACAGAGCAAAACACTTACTCAAAAAGAAATTGAAACAGGAAACCTTTCCAAAGAGAAAAAGAATAAAGAAGTTGTTTTGACTGATTTACAGAAGAAGGAAAAGGATATCCGCGCTGAAATAAAAAAGAAAAAAGAACAAGCGGAAAAACTTCGCAAAGCAATTGAAAAAGTGATTGACGACCAGATAAAAAAATCCAATCCTTCTGCTAAAGGAGATATTAAAAAAATTACGCTCACGCCCGAAGAAAAAGACCTTTCTAACGATTTTGAAAGCAATAAGGGAAAACTCCCATGGCCTTTGACTGAAGGTGTTATTACAGAAATATTCGGCACGCACGATCATCCCGACATGCCCGGAATAAAAATCAGCAACAATGGAATCAATATCGGAACCAATAAAGGTGCAAATGTTCGTTCGGTTTTTAACGGAACAGTTGTGGCGGTTGCTTCTGTTGGCGGGCTGGAAGGAAAAGTTGTCATCATCAAGCACGGGGAATACCTCAGCGTTTATTCCAATTTGTATGAAGCGTTTGTAAAATCAGGAGAGAAAATCAAAACCAAGCAATCCATAGGAAAAGTTCTCACCGATGATAACTCAAACACCGAACTTCACTTTGAAATCTGGAAAGGGCAATCCATGATGAATCCTGAAAGCTGGATTGCGAAGGGAAATTAATCAATTTCAATTTCAAACTGCACGAGATCCACAAATTCCTGCACACGCTCGTCCACTTCTTTCTGAGTCAAGCCAATCAATTTTTCTGTTCCGAATTTTTCTACGCAGAAACTTGCCATAGCGGAGCCAAAGATTATTGCGCGTTTCATATTATCAAAGGAAATATCTTTTGTCTTGGCAAGATGACCTATAAATCCACCTGCAAACGAATCGCCTGCGCCAGTTGGGTCAAACACATCTTCAAGCGGGAGAGCAGGGGCGAAGAACACCTGTTCTTTATTGAACAGCAATGCACCATGTTCTCCTTTTTTGATAATGAGAATTTTCGGACCCATCTGCAGTATTTTCTGCGCGGCTTTCACCAGCGAATGTTCTTTGGAAAGGATTCTTGCTTCTTCATCGTTCACCGTCAGAACATCCGCCATCTTAATTGTTTTTAAAAGTTCATCCAGAGCGATATTCATCCAGAAGTTCATGGTGTCAAGCACAATGAGTTTTGGTCTTCTTGGCAATTGTGCAATTACTTTCTGCTGAACAGAGGGCTGAAGATTTCCAAGCATGAGGAACTCGCAGTTTTTGTATGAATCAGGAACGATGGGATTAAAATCAGCAAGCACATTTAGTTCTGTGGCAAGCGTATCGCGCGTGTTCATGTCATTGTGATACTTGCCAGACCAGAAAAAACTTTTTTCTCCCTTCTTGATTTGAAGTCCTTCCGTATTCACATGATGTTTTTGCATCATCTCAATGGATTCCTTCGGAAAGTCATCTCCGACAACGGCAACAAGATTTATTTTATCTGTGAAGTAGGAGGCAGCAAGAGAAATATAAGTAGCAGCCCCGCCAATGATTTTATCGGTTTTTCCGAATGGAGTTTCGATGGCATCAAATGCAACAGTTCCGACAATGAGTAAACTCATAGAGATAATTTTGCGCTAAGATATACGTATTTTTTATGTAATATTGCCACCCGTTTTACTAAAAATATTCCTCGATAGCTCAGTTGGTTAGAGCATCTGACTGTTAATCAGAGGGTCGTAGGTTCAAGTCCTACTCGAGGAGCAATAAAAAACCCAGATAAAAAGTTGTCTGGGTTTTTGTTTTTATCGAAGATGATGTTTTACTTCTTCCTGTTACCTGTCAGAAGAGTAACGTATCCTTGTGTACTGTAATCTTTTCCGATAGAACCGGATTTTAGAATGGCATGAAGTACAAAATAATAAGTTGCGTCATTGAGAAGTTTTCCGGAAGTAGAATGTCCGTCCCATCTTATTTCATCGGCAGTGGTTTCAAAAACTTTTGCGCCCCATCGGTCAAAAATCTCTACATGAAATTCTTTCATGCCACTGTTGGGAATGTACCACACATCATTCACACCATCGTTATCAGGAGTGAAAACATTGGGGATTAAAATTCCTTCATTGAAGTTAATGATGATTCTGAAAGTATCTGGGCATCCGTACTGGTTGAACACAATCTGTGTTACTGTGTATGTTGCAGCACCGGGAAAAGTGTGAACAGGATTTTGCGCGGTGGAGCCGTTTGAGCCATCACCAAAATCCCATGACCATGATGTTCCTCCAGTGCTCAAATCAGTGAATGAATAGACAGCACTAAAAGTGCCTGTAGAGGAAGAATCAAAAAGAGCAGTGGGGGCAGGATTAACATTTACATTAAATATTTGTACGGAAGAAGCGCATCCGTTTGCATCGGTCATGGCAACTGTATAAGAAGAAGAAGAGGAAGGATTTACAGTTATAGTGTCACCATTTTGAGGTCCGGGAACCCATACAAAGGTGTAAGGAGAAGTTCCGCCACCTGCAATTGCAGTCAGTATTGCATTTTCTCCAGCACAAATACTGGTATCTCCGTTAACACTAAATGTGATAGGTTGGGGTTCAGAAACAGTTACTGAAGCTTGCGTGGTGCATCCGTTAGCATCTATAATGGAAACATTATAATTTCCTGCAGAAAGTCCCGTTGCCGTTTGGGTGTTTTGAGGAGGAAAGGTACTCCATAAATAAGTATAAGGAGCGGTTCCGAAAGTTACAGAAACGGTTGCAGAACCATTATTTCCTAAATAGCAGAGAGGATCGGTTGGCGTTGTTAAAGCCGACAACGGTTGTGGCTGCGAGATTGTTACCGAAGATTGTGCCGTGCATCCGTTGGCATCGGTAACAGTAACAACGTAAGTTCCTGCTGAAAGACCCGTTGCTATTTGAGAATTCTGAACAGGAGTAGTACTCCATGAATAGGTGTAAGGAGCAGTGCCGCCCGAAGGAAATGCTGAGGCAGAACCATTACTTCCTCCATTACAGGAAGCGTTACCAATAACAGATGCAGTAGTGGTAGGTCCGACTGCAGTTGTAACAGTTACAGAAGTTTGAGCCGTGCATCCGTTGGCATCGGTAACTGTTACGATGTAAGTTCCAGCTGAAAGGTTATTGGCAGTTTGATTGGAGGTTCCGTTTGACCAGAGATACGTATAGTTAGGAGTTCCGCCTGTAGGGTTTGCAGTAGCAGTTCCGTTCGCCACAGTGCATCCGGCAACTGTTGAAGAGGCAGAAACAGAAGGACTGTTTGCAATTGCAATGGTCACAGAAGTCTGTGCCGTGCATCCGTTGGCATCGGTAACTGTTACGCTGTAAGTTCCTGCTGAAAGATTATTGGCAGTTTGATTGGAGGTTCCGTTTGACCAGAGATACGTATAGTTAGGAGTTCCGCCTGAGGGGTTTGCAGTAGCAGTTCCGTTTGCCATGGTGCATCCTGCAACTGTTGACGATGCCGAAACCGAAGGACCGTTTGCAATGGTAATGGTCACAGAAGTTTGAGCCGTGCATCCGTTGGCATCGGTAACCGTAACAACATAAGTTCCTGCCGAAAGATTATTCGCTGTTTGGTTTGCATCTCCGTTTGACCAGAGATACGTATAGTTAGGAGTTCCGCCTGAGGGGTTTGCAGTAGCAGTTCCGTTCGCCACAGTGCAGCCCGCCTGTGTTGTGGTTGCAGAAACGGAAGGACCGTTTGCCGTTGTAACAGTTACAGAAGTTTGAGCCGTGCATCCGTTGGCATCGGTAACAGTTACGTTGTAAGTTCCTGCTGAAAGATTATTGGCAGTTTGGTTTGCGTCTCCGTTTGACCAGAGATACGTATAGTTAGGAGTTCCGCCCGAAGGATTGGCTGTGGCAGTTCCGTTAGCCACCGTGCAGCCCGCCTGTGTTGAAGAAGCTGAAACGCTCGGCATTGGGCTCGCTGTAACATTTATACTTGCTGAACCAACGCATCCGTTCGCATCAGTAACCGTTACGCCATAGGTGCCGGAAGCAGAAACAGAAATTGTCTGCGTGTTTGCTCCGGTTGTCCATGAATAATTTGTGTAGCCTGCTCCTGCATCAAGCACAACGCTTCCGCCCTGACAAAAAGTTAAGGGTCCGTTTGCGGTAATGTTTGGTGCGGGATTTGCAAATACATTCACTGTGATTGATGCAGAACCTGAGGTGCATCCGGAAAGACTTGTAACAGTTACAACATAAGTTCCGGCAGTGGTAACATTTATAGTTTGTGTATTAGCACCCGTGTTCCATGAATAAGCAGCGTAACCCGCGCCTGCATCCAACACCACGCTTCCACCCGGGCAGAAATTTATTGGACCACTTGCCGTGATGGAAGGATTTATTGCAGATGGAAGATAATAAGTGATGATAAGAACTATCTTATTTACACACACATCAGCTCCTGTGCACAATTGTAATGAATTGTTGCCGCCATAAACATAGCCGGGCATTCCGCAGGGATAATTGCTGGAAGAAGTTGCACTTACCGCACAAGGATTGTTGGAGCACCAGCAACCGGTGGCGCCTTCGTAAACCGTTGGAACACTGTTGCCGTTAATAGTAGCTGTGAGACCACCTCCGCTGCACTCGGCAGAATAATATTGAACCTGAATGTTGGTAACCAGATTTCCGGGAGGAACAGGGTCAAAAAATGCTTGGGTGCCGCAAGGTCCTGTATTTCCGCAGTAACTGCCCAATGTATTGAAACACCAGTAATCCATACCGCAAACAGTGCAGCCGCCACATGCCTGAAATCCGGTGTAATAAACAGTGGTGCTCACAGTGCTTTGTCCGAAGGACTCCAGATGGAGACCAAAGCTCATAAGCGAAAGTAAAACGGAGAAAAGAGCGGAGTATATTTTTTTCATGTGAAAAATTATTTAGGATAAATAACAAAGTTAGAAACTCCGTATCGGTTAAAATCAGCTGCGTTAACAGAAAAATCTTTCAGGTGAAGCGCTGTTGCTTGATAGGCGCCTGAACAATCTCCGGCTAATTCAGCATTCGCATTAAGCGTTACGCTTATTTTATCGGAGGGATTTTCTTTTTTAATCCATTTTAATTCCTTTGTGAAAACAGCAGGATACCATTCCACAGTGACAGCATAATTGTTGTGGTTGATGAGTTGCACAAAAACAACATTTTCTCCCTTGCAGTTGTTTAGCTGATAAAATGCTTCAATGCCTTTTATCGTATTGTGCCCGGCAACATCCAGTCCGATAGGATTCCAACTCGCCACGCCAGCGGAGTTTGTTTGAGCGAAAATGCATGAAGCAATAAATAAAAAAAGAGAAAAGAGGATAATTTTTTTCATGTTATATTGGATTTGACAAGGCAAAGGTATAAAAGCAATTGGTATTGTGCAAATTATAAAAGAAGATTTTTTCATTCGATAAAACAGATAACTATAATCTGTGCAATCATGTCTTTTTTGAAATGGGTGTATTCTCAATACAAGACGATTATTTTAGAAAAATAGTTGCATGACTTTTCTTGAAATTTATGTGGCGCTAATAACTATCGGGGGTGTTTCTGCCGGGTAATAGACATCTTTCCTAATTGGATTAAAACAAAGTAAAATGAAAAAATTTCCACTAAGACACCAAGTCACGAAGAATACACACAAATACTTTTGTGAAATTTTGTGTTTTTGTGCTTTTGTGGCGAGAAATTTAATTAGGAAAGATGTCCAATAGCCCCAGCAAAGGGTAGTAAATTCAGTGCTTTCTAACTTGGATAGCTGGCTTTCTAACTTGGATAGCTGGCTTTCTAACTTGGATAGCTGGCTTTCTAACTTGGATAGCTGGCTTTCTAACTTGGATAGCTGGCTTTCTAACCTGATTAGCTGGCTTTTCAATCTGGATAGCTGGCTTTCTAACTTGGTTAGCTGGCTTTTCAATCTGGATAGCTGGCTTTCTAACTTGGTTAGCCGACTTCTCAACCTGTTAATCTGGCTTTATAGATTTATGTTGCGTTATTAAATAAGCACACTTAGTTATTTTGTAGTTTCGTGCAACATTTAAGAAAGATTTTTGTGTCAAAAAACAGGCACTTACACATTCCCGCAGTTTCCGGTGCAGCCCTCTTAGTTACCCTCGGTATCATTTTCGGAGATATCGGCACCTCACCGCTTTATGTAATAAAGGCAATTATCGGAACAAGTGTTATCAGCAAGGATTTGGTGATGGGCGGTGTGTCTTGCATTTTCTGGACTCTCACATTACAATCAACAATTAAATATGTCATTCTTGTTCTTCGCGCTGATAACAGGGGAGAAGGTGGAATTTTTGCGTTGTACACACTTGTCAAGAAGACAAAAATATACTGGCTGATTGTTCCTGCCATGATTGGCGGCAGCGCGCTTATTGCCGATGGAATTCTTACTCCTGCCATTTCTGTTTCATCAGCGGTGGAAGGATTAAGAAGCATAAATGGAAACATCAACACGCTGCCGATTGTAATTATTATTCTCACAGCGCTTTTTGCCATTCAGCAGTTCGGAACAGGGTTCGTTGGAAAATTTTTTGGACCCATGATGCTGATATGGTTTGCAATGCTCGGCACGCTCGGATTCATTTCCATCAGCGGAACTCCGGAAATTCTCAAAGCCATCAATCCGTATTACGCGTATCATCTTCTCGCATTGTATCCAAAAGGATTCTGGATTCTCGGTGCGGTTTTTCTCTGCACCACCGGAGCCGAAGGAATGTATTCCGATATGGGGCACTGCGGGAAAAAAAATATCCGCATCACCTGGTCAATGGTAAAAGTGATGCTGCTGCTCAATTATTTCGGACAAGGCGCATGGCTTTTGAATCAGGAAGGAACTTTTCTTGGAGACATTAACCCGTTTTATTCTCTTATGCCGAAATGGTTTCTTCTCCCGGGAATCATTATTTCAACCTGTGCTACCATAGTAGCAAGCCAGGCGCTCATCACCGGTTCGTTCACCATCATCAACGAAGCCATCCGCCTTAACTTCTGGCCCAAAGTCAGAATTGTTTTTCCAAGTGAATTCAAAGGGCAGATGTACATTCCTTCTGTGAATTGGATGCTTTATGCCTGTTGCGTTGGAGTGGTTTTTTATTTTAAGGAATCAACAAACATGGAAGCAGCCTACGGGCTTACCATCAATTTTGATATGATGATGACCACCATTCTTCTTTCTGCTTACATGATTCTGAAACGATATAATATTTTGTTTATACTTTCCTTTTTTGTAATCTATTCAATCATAGAATATTCATTTCTTGTTGCCAACCTCAGCAAATTTATTCATGGAGGATGGGTAAGCTTTCTCATTGGAGCTGTGCTTGTCGCCATCATGTGGACCTGGTTTCAGGCGAGAAAAATCCGAAACAGATATTTGGAATTTGTGAAACTGGATAATTATGTTCCTGAACTTATTGAACTAAGCAGAGATACCAGCGTTCCGAAATATTCAACGCACCTTGTTTATCTCACCAGTGCCGATGATCCTAATGATATTGAGGCGGCAGTGGTCCAATCCATTTTGGAAAATCATCCCAAGCGAGCGGATATTTACTGGCTGGTGCACGTGGATGTGGTGAATGAACCATACAGGATGGAATACAAAGTGAATATAATGGCGCCCGAAGATTTAATCAGGATAGATTTTCGCCTCGGCTTCCGCGTGGCGCCCCGAATAAATTTAATGTTTGAAAAAGTGGTGCAGGATTTGCTCACCTCGCAGGAAGTGGATGTTACCAGCCGATATGATTCCATGGGCAAGCAAAATAAAATCGGTGACTTCCGTTTTGTGGTGCTGGAAAAATTTCTTTCCTATGAAAATGAACTTCCTTTTTATGAAAAGATAATAATGGATTTATATTTCCTGCTCAAGCATATGAGTTTGTCAGACGAGCGTGCATTTGGATTAGATATGGATAATGTTACGCTTGAAAAAGTTCCGCTCATCATTTCTCCTGTGAAAGAAGTTCCGCTGAAAAGAATAAACTAGTTTTCGGTTTTCGGTCTACAGTTTATGGTTGTTTGTAATTAACCGTAGACCACAAACAGTAAACTGTAAACTATTGGCTGCACACCGCTTTCGCCACATTCGGTTCAACTAATGCCTTTTTCGCTTTCTCATTAGTCGCGTCAAGGTCTTTTACTTTCTGCCAATGGCATTTTGCTTTTGAATAATCTTTTTGCACCATATAATAGTAACCCAGATAGCCGCTGGCTTCAATAATTCCGGGTTTGTTTTTATCCGTGTCTTCCGATTTCAGTTTTGAAAGAAATAATTCGTAAAACGGCTGGGCAAGAAATTTTTCATTCTTAGGATCCATCTGTGCATTGGTTTTTCCCCTCCATAAATATCCTGTCGGAATATCGGGCTGCAGAACATTGATTTGCATGAATGCCGTATCTGCCTTTCCAAACTGCTTGCTGTAATAACAAGCCCGCCCGAGATTATAATAATCATTTGCATCTACGCTTTTTCCGGCTTTTATCTTTTTTGTGTAGGCATCAATTGCTTCAGGATATTTTTTCAATCGTATGTAAACACTTCCAAGGTCTCCGTTTAGTTCCGGTTTGGAAGTATCCTGCTGAATGGCAATTTTGAGTTTCTCAACAGCCAATGAATCTTTTTTGCAGAGCGAGAGCAGCTTGCCGTTGTATTCATAGTCAGAAGCCAGAATTTTTTTCTCAGATGCCATGGAAAAGAATTTATCAATGGCGGTTAATCCATCCGTGCAATTGCCTGTTTCGAAATAGGAATAAGCAAGAAGGCGGTAGAGGAAAATCACAGATGTGTTTTGTTTTTGTATCTCCTGTATGGAAGCAATTGCTTCAGCGTATTTTTTATTCAGAAAAAGAAAGGAAGCATATCTCACTTGTGCGCTCAAACTTCCGCTGTTAAGCTCCAAATATTTTTTATAGTTCTGAATAGCTGTTTCATATTGTTTCCCCCTGTAAAAAGCTTCTGCTTTTTCGCGGTAAGCAGGCGCAAAATCAGGATTTACTTTTATAGCTTCATCATAATTTTTAACTGCTTCAGAAAGATTGCGCGCCCGGCTGTATAACTGTCCGATTCGCAAAAGCGCCTTGCATGACTTTTTATCAAAGTCGTATGCTTTTTTGTAATACGAAATTGCCTGCGATGCATCACCCGGATTTTGTTCAAGCGTTGCGTCTCCAATCAGAATATAAATTTCAGGATTGTCTTTATCTTCTTTAAGGGATTTGTTAAGCAGATTAATTGCTTCCTGCAAATCTTTATTTTTTGCTTTTGTATAGCACTCCGCTATTTTCATGTAGACCATTGCCTTTTGCTTGCCAGTGAACGTAGCGGTTTTATTTATAGGCGAAATATAAGTAACTGCATCAAAAAATTGTTTTTTCGCTTCCGCAGTTTTTCCATTGTACCATAAAACTTTTCCAAGCCCAACATAATTAATCGGGTTGTTTGGATTTTTCTGTATTCCTTTTTCAAACATGATTCTTGTTGAGTCCAAATCAATGGCTTTGAAGGAAGAGTCAAGAATTTCCTGCTTGAAATAATTTTCTCCGTAGAAGAAATAATTATCGCCCTGCGTTGGCTCTCTCTGAATCAGTGACATGTAGGCAGCAGATGCTTTTTCAAACTGCTCGCTTTCGGTAAACTTGATGGCATCCTGAAGAGATTGAGAAAATGAACATGGAGCAATGAATAATGAATAACAAAAAACGAATACTGACTGGATGAATCGTTTCATATTTTTTATTTTTTAATTATTGTTTATGTGAACCATTCTAACGGGCTGAGTTGCAGGAACCATGCCAGCCTTCAAAATTATTAATTGTCCTTTTTCTCCGGCAACAAAAGCGGCAAAGCCAGTTCCTAGCCCCGTTCTGCCTTCACGGTTGATGATAAACACATTCCTGCAAAAAGGATATTCGCCAGTGTATACATGCGCCTGGTAGGGCTGGAAAAAAGTTCCATCATCTTCTTTGGAGGCAACGCCCAGCACATTCACTTTGCTGAGAAAACTTCTCGTCAACGTATCATCCGCATCGCTGATCCAGTTCACACCAATGATACCTAGCGCGCCTTTGTTTTTGCTCACGTAATCCACCACTTCAGGATTTGATTTCACAGCAAAACAATTTTTTGGGAAATCATTTCCATTAAGTAATTTATCTTTCAGCATACGCACGTTGCAGGATTTTTCATTGTCAAACACGATGGTGATGCCGGTGTCCTGAGAACTTTTTTCCTTAATGGATGAATCTAAAAATTTCCAGGAAGAAATTTTTCCGGTAAAAATATTTTCAAGTTCGCTGTAAAGCAAATCGGAAACGGGATTTTCTTTATTCGTGATGAATGCAAGCGCATCCACCGCAATTTTTGTGGAAGTGGGAAAAGAATTTTTACTTTTGAAATAATCTTTTTCCTTCTGATTCAAATCCCTGCTCAATATTATTATCCGGCAGGAGTCATTCATGAAATCATTCACCATATCTCCTTCGGGTTTATAGCGGTCATCAATATCAGATTCTTTATAAAAGCCTTCAAATGCTTCTACTTCCGCAGCAAACAATTGGGAGTAGGATTCATCAATATAAATTTTTTGTTTGCCCTGCGTAGGAGTGCTGCCATTGTTGCCACAGGAGGAAATTACCAATGCGATGATTAGCCAATTTGAAAATTTGAAAATTAACTTGCGAAGTGTCCTATTCATTTTCAAATTTTCAAATTAATAAATTCGGTTTATGATTTGTCTCTGAGTTTTCTGAGGAAGAAAGCTACTCTGAAAAGTCCGTAAGCCATTAAGGCACCTCCGAAAATTTTTCTGTATTGCGGATCTTCTATCGCACCCACTGCGAAAGTAGTCATCAGAAAGAGCAAGCCGAAAAATACATAGGCGAAACTCATAATGAAACCAAAAATCTGGATGGGCTTGAAAGACATACTGATTTGTTGAGCAAAAATATCATTTTGATACAAACCGAACGGGAAGAATCATTCTCACCTTTACGGGTTTCCCGTTTTGTCTGCCGGGTTCCCATTGCGGCATTTTTTTCACAACCCTTGTTGCTTCGTTGTTTAGCTGGGAATATTTACAGCCATTTTTGTGAAGAACAATGTCAGTTATTTGCCCTTCTTTGTCAATTACAAAAACAACTCCCACTTTTTCATTTATGTTTCCGTACGATTTTACATCTTCAGGAATGTGCAGGTTGTTGCGAAGGAAGTGATATAATTCATCGTCTCCTCCTGGAAAGCGAGGCATTTCCTCAATGCCCCAAACATCATGCGTTGTGGTGTCTTCATCAACTATTTTTCCTCCGCCTCCACTAATCGGATGGTCAATATTAATATCGCTTGTGTCTTTTGACTTTCCGTCAGAATGATTTGGGTTTAATGCTAATAATTGTGTGGTGTCTTCTTTTATTGCTGAATCTTTTGCTATGACAGGAGCCAGATCCTTATAATTGGTTTTCGGTGGGTTGGAAGTCGGATTATTAATTTGTATTATTTTTTCTTTTTCCAGCGCTTTAAAAATGGTAGAGTCATTGGAAGGGATTTTTGTTTCGGGAATTGGAATTGCACGGCTGAATAGCATGGCTGCAGATAAGAGGATAATAAATAATCCGGCTCCTGCAAATGCTTTTAGCAGTGTTTGGTCGTAATGGGTTCTGATTTCGTAAGCGCCATAGGTTTTGTTAAGACGCTCAAAAACGATTTCGTTTCTTTCACTGCCGGTAACTTCTGACCAGCTTTGAGAAAATAATGGTTGTGTTTTCATATTGAAGAGTTTTAATTTGTGTTAAGTAGATTCTCTTCATGAGGAAAATGTTAATCGTTAATTGTTATTTGTTAATCGGCAACAGCCGCTGTAACATTTCAGCAATAATGATGCCTCATCACTGAAGTTTCCATAGAAATTTAGTAAGTGGTTGAATGGGTGAGTAAGTGGTAATAAAACAGATGATTTCATCGGGGCAAGAAGTTTTACTTCATTTTTTTTTTTTCAAAAAATAGTAGCTGTAAATTTGTTTTAGATTTTGAAAATGCTACCTTTATGCTCTTATTCTTGAACTCAGATTCATGAGATTACTTTTCCTATCTCTATTTTTATTGCCTCTTTTTTCTTTTTCTCAAAACGGATTTACTTCTTACGGCACACCAACAGGATACAAGACTCAGCAGCTCCAAAATAAAAATGCAATCGTCATTGATAGTAATGGCAATAAGTGGGTGGCATTTCAGAGAATTGGCTTGGCAAAATATGATGGAAGCGTCTGGACGATGTACAATGTTTCAAACTCTGGGTTGCCCTCTGATACTGTGAACGCACTGGCAGTGGATGGAGCAAACAATATATGGGTAGGCACTTTGCGCGGGCTGGCAAAGTTTGACGGAACCAACTGGACAATCTATGATACATCCAATTCTTCCATTCCGAATAACAACATTTTATCTGTTGCTGTAAACGGAAATAATATCTGGATTGGAACCCGCACCGGAGCCGCAATATATAATGGAAGCGCATGGACAACCTATAACAAATCTAACTCGGGAATTGTAAGCGATACCGTTAAGTGTTTTGCTTTTGACCAGTCAGCAAATATTTTTCTCGGAACGCCAAAAGGGCTTTCAAGATTAAACGGAACAAATTGGGCAACATTCAATATGAATAATTCGGGTTTGCAGAGTAATAACATTACTTGCCTTTATTATTTTCAGGGAGATGTATGGATAGGAACAAGCGGTGGATTGCATAAATATTCTTCCGGAACAATAATACAAGCCGCTGATTTAATTACCGGTTGCACAAACGTAGCGATATATACTTTCGGAAACATTTTTTCCATTGCTCAAGGACCATCGGGAGGAATTGCATTTTCATCTTATGCTTTTTTAATCGAGATATTTCCATCCACGGGAACAATACAAAAATATGAATCAACTTATTTTACTACCAATAAAGCATATCTTGCTTATGATGCCGCCATCGGGTTATTATTGTTTACTAATGATTTTTCATCCCTCTATGAAGATTTGTATTCATTCAATGTCAATCTTTATACTGACAAAACACCAATAGTATCCTCCTATCCGGGTAATATGAATTTTCTTGACATCAATGAAGTCAGAACAATGATTTTGAATCGCGGAGATTTACACTGGGATTATACAACGCAAGTAGGCAGTTATGAAGTTCCAAAATGTTCAGGCAGACATTCAATTTATGCTTCTGCAATTTGGATGGGCGGATTGGATATGGGAGGCAATTTACATTTAGCAGGACAGGAATACGGACATTCTTTTGGTAGTAACGATTATTTTCCGGGACCAATTAATGCGGTGAATCCATCGGCATTTGATACTGTTTGGAAAGTGAATAGATATAAAGTTGAAGAGTTTAAATACGAATGGGCACTCGGAAATGTACAGAACGCAACTTATACTCCAGACTCCAGCATTTTAGGTTGGCCTGCAGTACTTGATTCAAGTTGTGCGCCATTTGTTGATGTAAACGGAAACGGAATTTATGACCCGCTCACAGGCGGAGATTATCCGAAAATAAAAGGTGACCAATGCATTTACTGGATTATGAACGACCAGGGAGTTCATGACAATACCGGAGGTTTGCCTTTAGGTGTAGAAATTCATGCTATGGCTTATGCTTTCATGTGTCCGCAGCTTGCCGACAGCGAACAAGTTTTGAATTATACAACACTTTATCATTACGAAATTTTTAACAAGAGCGTTAATCAATATGACAGTGTTTACTTTGGCTTATGGCAGGACGCTGACTTAGGAAATTATCAGGATGATTATGTGGGATGTTATCCTCAGGGAAATTATGGGTATGTATATAATGGGGATTCCATTGATGATGTTGCCGCGAGTGGTTATGGCGCTCGCCCTCCTATTTTGAGTAATGTTATTTTAAACGGACCGCTTGCAGATGTCAATGACAGCATTGATAATAATAATAATGGAACAATTGATGAGGCGGGAGAAAAAAATTTGATGACTGGATTTGGTTACTGGATCGGTGGCATGGCATTTCCACAGTCAGACCCTGGAACAGCTCTTGAATATTATAATTATTTAAATAACAAATGGCAAAATGGGTCACCTTTCACATATGGCGGTACAGGTTTAGGAGGCATGACGCCCACCCATTTTTTATATCCTGATTTTCCTTATGATACTTCCGGATGGAGTGAAAATGGGGCGCCTCCGCCAAGCGACAGGCGGTCTTTACTTACATCTGGTCCTTTTACACTTTTGCAAGGAGCAAAAGTTGATTATGATTTTGCAATTGTGTGGTCGCGCGATATTTCTTTGCCTTGGCTTTCCAAAGCATCGTTTGATGATAACCTGTTTGATGTGCAAAAAATTCAGCAATGGTTTGCCGCAGATAGTTTTCCTTCTTGCCTGCAAATTAATCTTGGAGTAGAGGAGGAAAATCAAAACACAAAAAATGAATTAACGCTTTATCCTAATCCTGCAACTGATATTCTTTTTATATCCTACAAGCCGCAAACAAAAAATACCCAATTTGAAATTATTGATGTGATGGGGAGAAAGGTTTCAAGTTTCAAGTTGCAGGTTTCAGGTTCAGAACAGCAGTTAAATATTTCGAAACTTCCGCAGGGATTGTATCTGTTGAAAGTTACGGATGAGGATTTGCAGTTTGCAAAAAGGTTTGTAAAAAACTAGCGAGAAGAGGGATAAAAAAACTTACTGCAACTTGAAATGAATCGGAAGGATATATCTCACCTTAACGGATTTTCCGTTCTGTTTTCCCGGAGTCCATTTGGGCATCATCTTTACAACCCGCTGTGCTTCTTTATCGCAGCCGGGACCGCCTTTTAAACCTTTATAAAGTTCTACATCCGTTACACTTCCATCTTTGTCAACAACAAAAGTGACGAATACTTTTCCCTGAATGCCGTTTTCTTTTTCGACCTGTGGGTACTGTATGTTTTTTCTAAGGAAGCCGAATAACTCCCCATCACCACCGGGGAAACTTGGTTGTTCTTGTATAGCAACCAAGTCGTACACGGTATTATCTTCTATCACATCATTTTTTGTGTCTGCAATCACTAGCGCATCCGGATCGCCTTCGTGCGTTTCTTCGGCAACGTGTGTCTCTACCAGTTTTTCCTGCGGAGGAGGAATTTCATCCACTTTCTCTTCTGTTACTTCGGGTGGAGTGAACTTGATTGTTTCCATCACCGGAGGAGGCGGAGGAGGCGGAGGAGGCGGAGGAGGTTCTGCTTTATCGAGCGGAGGAGGCGCTAAATCCATCACAATATCTTTTGGAATAGCAGCATCATCAATAGTTGCGTTGATAAGATTTACCACAAATGGAATTGCGAATACAAGTACAATGGATGCAACAGAAATAATCAATGCCTTGGTAAGAAATTTTCCGTAATCCCTGCGGATTTCGTAAGCGCCATATTCTTTGTTGCGGCTTTCAAAAACCACATTGTTTCGGCCTTCGAAAACCACGCTTTGCCAGTCAGGTGAAAAAAATCCTTTTGCCATATTAATAAATGCAGATTCAAACAGATAAAAACGGATTCAGACAGATTTTTGTCCGTTTGAATCCCATATAATCCGTTTGAATCCTGTTGTTCATGATTTATTTTATTACTCCCATTACCCTAAGCATTTCTTTTTCCGCAGGTGAAATATCCACCAGTGCATATTTTCCGATATCTGCCACATTCAATTCATCAATTACGTCAATAATGCTTTTATATTTGGCTTTGTCATCTGCTTTCACAATGACAAACACTGCTTTTTTATCTCCTTTGATGCTCATGGACATTCGTTTGTAGGTTGTGTCGGCAATCTGGTGTTTAACGAGTTTGTCTTTTAATTGTTTTACTTGGTCAATCACTTCTTTATTCCTGTCTCTGAAAACTTTTCTGACTCCTTCCTTTGAATAATCTGTGTTTTTAATTATTGATGCATCGGGCTTGAACTTTCCATAATAGTAATATATTTTTTCTTTTTTGTCAGTAAGAAGAAGCGTGAGAGCGGTTTCATCTTCAATTTTCATTCTTTTGGTTGTATCTTTCGGAATCACGGGCATGTTGATCTCCATCGTCTTGGGTTTACTGAACTGGGTAGTAAGCACAAAGAAAGTCAGCAGAAGAAATCCCAAATCCACCATGGGCGTCATGTCCACACGTGAGGAATGTTTCTTCGCTCTTTTCTTCTGATGTTTGCCGTGGCTGCCACCGCCACCGCTTTCAATTATTTCTGACATAACTTAAATTTAGGATTAAGGAATTAGGATTTTAAAATCCCAAATCCTAATTCCTTAATCCTTAATCATTCTACTTGTTCCATTTCCATATCCGTGATAAGGTTGAAACTGTTCAGGTTTCTGTCCTGAAAAATCTGAATCACCCTTTTCACTGCTTTATAATTTGTTTGACCGTCTGCTTTTATCGCAATACGGCACCAGTGATCTTTTGCTACATTATTGGTTTGCTGAAACCGTTGTTTTTCGTTCCATCCGAAAGCAATCCAGTCGCCAAGCTGGTTGTTCATTGAATCTATCGGAATGCCTGTTGACTCTCTGTCAAATTTCCCTCTTTCTTTTTCTCCTCCGCGGATATAAGCAAGAAGTTGTGTCATCGGAACTCCGAACTCTGACATCACGGAAAAGCGTTTCGCATCCTGATCAGTGAAAGAGATATTATATTTCTGACCCATTTCTGCAAGCAAATTTCTTCGCTCTACCTGTCCGTCAAGCGCGAAGAATACTCTTCCGCCTGTATCAATGGTAACCTGCAAAGTGTTTTCAGGAAGGATTTTTTCTGAATGGGAGGAAGGCGGTAAAACAGGAACCGCTTCATTCACGCGGAACTTTGCAGTGAGCATGAAAAAAGTTACGAGCAAAAACGCCAGATCCACCATCGGTGTCATATCGAGAGAGGGAGCGCTTTTCGGTACTTTTATTTTGCCCATAATCTTAATTAGCCAATTTGAGAATTTGAGAATTTGAAAATTAAACTCATCATCTTCAAATTTTCAAATTAATACATTTTCAAATTACTTGTTTTTTGTTGCGAATGTTTGAACGATGCTGTATCCTGCTTCGTCAATCGCGTAAGTGAGTGCATCAACTTTTGAACTGAAATAGTTATACAGAATAATAGCGAGCGTTGAGCCAAGAATTCCGAAGAAAGTATTTACAAGTGCTTCAGAAATACCGGTAGCTAGCGCCACTGTATCAGGAGCTCCTGCCTGCGCCATGGCGCTGAAGGCGCGAATCATTCCCACCACTGTTCCGATAAGACCAATCAATACGGCAATAGATGCGCAGGTGGAAAGTATCACAAGATTTTTAGACATCATCGGAAGTTCCAGCGCTGTTGCTTCTTCCAACCCTTTTTGGATGGCAGCTATTTTTCTTTCTTTATCCATTGAGCCATCATTCTGAACACGCTCGTATTCACCCAAGCCGGAACGCACTACATTCGCAATGGAACCTTTTTGCTTATCGCATTCAGCAATGGCTTCACTCACTTGATTGTTGGAAATGAAATTACGGATATTGCGGATAAATGATTGCACGTTTCCTTTCCCGCTCACTTTACCCAGCGTGATGAATCTTTCGATTGTGAAAGAAATTACGATGAGGTTCACGGCAATCAGGAACGGAACGATGATTCCTCCTTTATACATGATGCCCATGATGTTGAGAGGGTGTTTTGTATTGTCGCCTTCTTCAAAGTTGGAGCCGTTGCCAAGCACCAGCATATAAAGCGCCCATCCAATTACGATTGTCGCAATGATGATGATGAGGTTGTTCATCGGATTTGATTTCTTGCCCATAGATTTTATAGTTTATAGTTTAATGTTTAAAGTTATGCCTACAAAAATACCAATATGTACTAATTCACAAATAAAAAAATCATTATACGAAGTGTGATTAGTAAATTCGTGTTTGTTTGTTTGACAAAGGTGCATCAAAAATCGCGGCAAACTTAAAAAAAAATGTGATATAGTTTTATTTTTTAGTATCTGGTTGTTTATATGAGTAAGTGGTAGAAATAGGTTCAGGTTAAAGGATGAGGTTGAGGAAAGAAAGTATTTTGTATTCTCTTAACCTTAACCTTCCTTCCTTAACCTTTCCTTCATATATGTACTTATAAAAGGAATCGTTGTAAGGATGAGAAGAGCAAAGATAAACCACTCTACGTTTTCTTTCACCCAAACAATTCTTCCGAGATAGTATCCCAGAATTGATAATGAGCCAATCCATAGAATTGCTCCTGCAACGGTGTGAAATAAAAATATTTTCAAATCCATTTTTATCACACCGGCTAGAATGGGCGCGAAGGTTCTGATGATGGGAAGAAACCTGCCGAGTATGAGCGATTTGCCTCCGTGCCTGTCGTAAAACGAACGGGTGATGACAACATATTTTTTTTTGAAAATCAAATTGTCATCTTTAGTGAAAAGCGCTGGTCCGATTTTTATTCCAAAGTAATATCCGGTAACGTTTCCGAGGATGGCAGCAATGCTCATGGAAAGGATGAGGGTGTAAATTTCTATTCCCAGCAATTCGGGTTTTGTTCCGCATAAAAGCCCTGAAACAAAAACGAGTGAATCACCAGGCAGAAAAAAGCCAATCATCAAACCTGTTTCAGCAAAGATGACGAAGAGAAGCAATGCAAGCCCTCCATATAATATGATGGACTCCGGATTGGTGAGTGTTTTCAGAAATTCCCAGGTGTCATGCATAATTAAGCGTAATGCTAATATACTAATGCGTACTAATGATACTAATAGAGATACCAACATACGAATAGAAAATTCGCATCATTTGTATTATTTGTTTCATTAGTATCAATTCGTATATTGGCATTATAATCTAAGTCAATTTAATCTCATTAATATCATCCATCGGCTGTTTATACTCTCCTTCCCATTTCGCAATCACCACCGTTGCCAAACAATTGCCAATAACATTTACAGAGGTGCGCGCCATGTCCATGAGTTCGTCTATCCCCAGAATAATAAATATGGGTTCAACAGGAAGTCCGAAAGAAGCGGCTGTGCCAAGAAGAATAACTAACGATGCTCTTGGAACTCCCGCCACTCCTTTGCTCGTTAACATGAGCGTGAACACCATCATCAGTTGTTCTTTCCAACTCATATCAATGCCTGCTGCCTGTGCCACAAATACCGATGCGAGTGAAAGATATAATGTAGTGCCGTCAAGATTGAAACTATAACCGGTTGGCAAAACAAACGCGACAATTTTTCTGGGTACGCCAAACTTTTCCATGTTCTCCATTGCCTTGGGCAGAGCGGCTTCTGAACTGGTTGTGGCGAAGGCGATGGAAACGGGTTCAATGATGGCGTTAATAAATTTTTTCAGCGGCACTTTGAAGAATAATGCAACCGGAAGAAGAACAAACAAAAGGAAAAAGATGAGCGCTCCGTATAAAGTAGCGAGAAGTTGAAACAGATTAACTAAAATTCCAAGCCCCATGTGGCTCACCGTGTAGGCAATGGCTGCGCCCACACCCACAGGTGCAAAGTACATTACTACTTTGGTGAACTTGAACATTACTTCCGCTAAACTTTCGGTGAAGTCGAGCATGGGTTTTCGTTTTGCCTCGCTGACTAATGCTAATCCAATAGCAAATAAAATGCTGAAGATTACTATCTGCAGAACCTGTCCTTCAGAAATGGATTTGGCAATGTTCTCGGGAAAGATGTGCAGAATGATTTCTTCGGCAGATTGTTTGGCGGCAATTAAATTTTCTGAATGAACTTCATTAACTGGAAGTTGAACTCCCACTCCCGCCTGTGAAATATTTATTGCCGCCAGCCCGATGAACAGAGCGATGGTTGTAATGATTTCAAAATAGAGAATGGCTTTGAGTCCCATCCTTCCCACTTGCTTTAAATTAGAATGACCTGCAATTCCCACCACGAGCGTGGCAAAAATCAATGGAGCAATAATGGTTTTAATAAGTTTAAGAAATATCTTGCTGCAGATTTTCAGGTGGATGGCAAAGTCAGGAACATCATGACCGATCTCCACACCCAGAAACATACTGTAAAGAATCCATGCCGTAAGAGATTTTTGTTTTGTGACGAAATAACCGAAAGCAAGGAGTACAATAATTCTCAGCGGGATGAGTACTGAGGAGGAAAGCCCCATCCACACGTTTTGTTCTGCAAGCATGAGGATGCCATAGAGCGAAACAATGCTGAGATAGATAAGTGAGAGGCGACCTTTGTTCATTTAGGAAATGATTCAGACGGATGAAAGACACGGATTCAAACTGATTAATCTGTTTGCATCTGCATTATTTAATCTGTCTGCATCTGCATTTAATCTGTATTAAGCAGCGAAAGTAGGAAAATAGGACTTACGCAATTTTGTATTTCTCTGTGAAACTCTTACGGAGAAACACAGAGTTTTACAGAGTGTGTAAGTCCTAGAAAAATTTGTTTGGAGATTTAGGGTTATGGATATGTGCGTTTCAATCATGCCCATGTGTGTTTTATCCATGCCAATTATCAATTCATTAATGAGTATGTATAAGTTATCCATGTCCATGTTCAACCTGTTCATACCCCTATACTATCTATGCATGTGCATGGTTGTTTCAATCATGTGCATGTTTAAGTTAGCCATGGGCATGTTCAACTTGTTCATGCCCATGTTTGGCACATCTTTGGCTAAAAATACGCTAAAAATGGGTCATTTGTTTATGGGTTCATTTCGCTCCCATGTGGGAAAGGATTGCTCCCATATGCCAATGCTTTGTTCCTATATGTGATAGGATTGCTATCATAGGCGATAGGGTTGTCCCCGTATGAGTGTATTTCCCTCCCTTGCGGGAAAAGATTGCTCCCATATGCGGGTACTTTGTTCCCATATGGAATTGAGTTGCTCCCCCGCGAAGTTATGGCGGAGAGAGGTTGTGAAACTAAGCACAAAGATTATTGTGATAAATCGTATATTCGCCTACGGACGAATCCTATTCCCTTGCGGGATTTGTTACGGATAAAACGAATTATCCACAATACAAAAATACAACGCAACCTTTAACGGTTACTTTGCATCTTGACAGTAATACAAAGGCAATGAAAAAACTTTTAATTGTATTTTCTTTATGTTTATTTCTAGTAAATGTAACTGAAGCTAATAAATGGGAAACAGTTAGCAATGGTTATTGGAATAGTGGTGGAGTATGGCTTGGAGGAATGGCACCACCATACACCAGTTCAGACACCTTCCTGATAAAACATCCTGTTATTATTAATGCAACTCTTACTTTAAATATGGGAGCTTACCTGCAAATTGATAGCATGGGAGGTATTTGTGGTCACGAGAAACTTTCAGTTAACACAAATGCAAAACTTATTACGTACGGTATTCTTGAATTGGATACTCTTTCCATTCCCGGAGGAAATGTTAACTGTCTGTATCCAGGCATAGTAATTCTTACTCTTTATGGAATTATTTCCAACGGAGGGTATCTGTATGCCAATAGTTCATTCTCTGTCGGTCCTTGGTTCAATTGTCATTTGCCTGAATATGCATTTGCAGCGAATGTACCTTTCATAAATTCTTTATCAGAACTTTCTATTTTCCCAAATCCATTTTCAAGTGAGACAACTTTGCACACAGATAATTATTTAACCAACGCAACCCTCACCCTTTACAATTGTTTCGGGCAGACAGTAAAACAATATAACAATATAACAGGTCATTCATTTACTCTCTCCCGTAACAATCTTCCAAGCGGGTTGTATTTCATTCGGCTCACACAAGACAACAAAATTTTTGCGACCGACATATTAGTTATTAGCGATTAGTCATTAGTAACAGCCAGTGACTAATGACCAATGACCAACTGAGTTAAGCGCAATGCAACCTTTAGAAAAGAATCTTCGTCATACTATTTATTATATATACATTTGTTGTCCGCAAAAATTCTCTCTTTCAAAAAATATTTCCACATGAAAAAAAATACTCTTACTTCCGCAATCGGTGTAATCTTTTCATTAATCAGTGTAATCGGTGTTTCGCAAGACATCCGCCAGTGGGGAACCTACTACGGCAACACGCAAAGTGATTTTGGCTACAGCGTGGCGAATGACGCTGCGGGCAACACCTATCTGGCAGGAGTAACTCCTGATAACACCGGGTATTTTGGTTCCGGTGGATTTCAGAATGTATACGGTGGCGGTATCAGCGATGGTTTCCTGGTGAAGTTTGATTCAAACGGAAACCGCCTGTGGTCAACTTACTATGGTGGCAGCGGCACTGACCAGGGATATGCGGTTGCGGTGGATGTGAACGGAGATGTTTATCTGGCGGGTTATACCACCAGCGCCAACAATATTGCTTCCGGATTTACTCCCTATGCAGGAGCATCCGATGCATTCCTCGTAAAATTTGATTCAGGCGGAAACCGAATCTGGGGAAGATATTTCGGAAGCACCGGAGCCGAAGCAAACACCGGCTCTACTCCCGAAATCGGAGTTGGAACCGATGGAAACGGAAATGTAATTCTTACAGGAAGAACATCCAGCGGAACAGGTATTGCAACCCTTGGCGCGCATCAAACAGTTTATGGAGGAGGAACAGATGCGTTTGTGGTAGAGTTTGACGGCAGCGGCACAGGGCAGTGGTCAACCTATTACGGAGGAGCCGGGCAAGATGTGGGCTATGGTGTTGTTACCGATGCGGCAGACAATATATATATAGGAGGACTTACCGCCAGCAATACCAATATTTCTTCACCGGGCGCATGGCAGACAGTTTACGGAGGAGGAACAGATGCATTCCTTGTAAAGTTTGATAATAACGGAGTGCGTTTATGGGGAACGTATTACGGAGGTGGAGGAACAGATGAAGGAAGAGCCATTGCCATTTCAGATACAAATATTTTTATGGCAGGAAGAACCATGAGCAATACCGCCATTGCTTCTGTCGGAGCGTATCAAACAGCATATAGCGGAGGCGGTACTTACGATGCATACCTTGTAAGGTTTGGTTCAGCCGGAAGCCGCGCGTGGGGAACATATTACGGAACCCAACCGGGCGATGACAGAGGATACGCAGTGGCTTCCGATGAAGAAGGAAACAGTTATCTCGGAGGGCGAACCTCCAGCGCAGCAGGCATAGCCACCGCTGATGGTTTTCAAACTATCTACGGAACAGGCAATGATGCCATGCTCATAAAATTCGGTCTTAGTGGAAATCGCATATGCGGAACCTATTTAGGAGGCACAGGTTCTGACCAGGCAATGGGATTATCCTATAAAGCAGGAAGAATTCACATGGCAGGATACACCAACAGCGTGGCTGGAATTGCCGGAAGCGGATTTCAAAATACCTATGGAGGAAGCAATCCGAATAACGATGGCTTTCTTGCAAAGTTTTTTTCCTGCATTG
The DNA here is from genome assembly GCA_016213405.1 of Bacteroidota bacterium. Taxonomy (NCBI): domain Bacteria; kingdom Pseudomonadati; phylum Bacteroidota; species Bacteroidota bacterium. The sequence goes on along the minus strand of JACRAM010000105.1, from coordinate 4,078 downwards.
AGACAACTACGCTGCAAACAAATCTTTTGTGCAATGGCGTTTGCAATGGCGTTGCAACTGTGAATCCAACCGGAGCCACACTTCTTCCTTATACTTATTTATGGACAGGCGGACAAACCACTCAAACCGCCACCGGTCTTTGCGCAACATCATACACCGTTGTTGTTTCTGATGCATATGGAAACACAGAAACAAATTCGGTAACCATTACTCAGCCAACAGCGCTCACTACTACGGTAGGAGCAAACCCCGCCACTTGCGGCAATAATGACGGAGCGGTTGGAGTGAATGTAGCCGGAGGAACTGGCGCCTACACCTACAACTGGGCACCGGGAGGAGCAACCACTCAGGTGGTTACCGGAATAGCAGCAGGAGTTTATACAGTCACCGTTTCAGATGCAAACGCATGTACCATCGTTGCAACGGCAACAGTAACTTCCACCGGTCCCTCAGTGGCTATTTCATCTTCAACAAATGTTTCCTGCTTCGGAGGAAATAACGGTTCGGCTGCTGCCACTATTACAGGCGGAACACCGGCATACACGTATGCATGGTCTCCTTCGGGAGGAACCACTTCTGCCGCCACCGGATTAATAGCTGCAAATTATACAGTGCTTATTACCGATGGAACCGGCTGCACGGCAACGGCAACCGTTGCCATCACTGAGCCAACAATCTTTACAGGTTCTGTAAGCGTAACCAATGCCACCTGCGGAAGCAGTGATGGAAGCGCCACCTTAAATGCTTCGGGAGGAACACTCCCTTATGCTTATACATGGAATCCTACGGGACAAACTACTGCAACCGCCACCGGATTAGCAGCAGGAAATTATACAGTAACAGGTACTGATGCCAATGGCTGCGTGCAGGCACATGCTGCAGTAATTACAACTACCGGTGGTACAACAGTTACTATTTCATCTCAGACAAATGTTTTATGCAACGGTGGAAATAATGGTTCGGCTGCTGCTACTGTTACAGGCGGAACACCGGCATATACGTATGCATGGTCTCCATCAGGAGGAACCACTTCTGCTGCCACAGGATTGACTGCAGGAAATTATACGGTGACAGTAACAGACGCAAACAGTTGTTCTGGAACCACAACAGTAACCATCACTGAGCCCACTGCCATCACAACAACAATTTCTACCACCAATACTGCCTGCGGAAGCAATACAGGAACAGCAACAATAAATGTATCGGGAGGAGTTCCTTCTTATACCTATAGCTGGACGAGTTCTCCCGTTCAAACAACAACTACTGCCACCGGATTGGGAGTAGGAACATATACGGTTCTGATTACAGATGCTAACGGATGCACACAAACAGCAGCAGGCACAGTCAATACTATCAACGGACCAACTGTTACCATTTCATCGCAGACCAATGTTTCCTGCTTCGGTGGAAATAATGGTTCTGCCACCTCATCTGCTACCGGAGGAACTCTTCCTTATACATACGGATGGACCACATCGCCCTTTCAGTTTACACCCACTGCTACCGGGATGACAGCAGGAACTTACACAGCAGTAATCTCCGATGCAGTTGGCTGCACCGGAACATCTGTGGTTACCATCACTCAGCCCGCTGCAATTACCGCCACCGTGGTGACAACCAATACTACCTGCGGAAACAATAACGGAACAGCAACAGTAAATGCATCGGGAGGAGTTCCATCTTACACATATAGCTGGTCCACGACTCCTGTTCAAACAACTTCTACTGCCACCGGAATGCCAGCAGGTGGATACATCGTAACGATAACTGATGCGAACGGATGTATGCAAACCGCAGCAGGAACAGTGAATAGTACGAGCACACCAACTGTTTCTGTTTCATCACAAACAAATGTGAGTTGTAATGGAACTTGCGATGGAACGGTAATACCAATTGCAAGTGGTGGAACAAGTCCCTATACTTATTCACCATTCCCGCTTACTAATCTTTGTGCCGGCACTTACACGATAACCGTTGCCGATGCGAACGGCTGCACTAACACAACAACTGTTTCCATCACTCAGCCGACAGCAATTACTGCAAGCACAACTACTACTGGTACTGCCTGCGGAAGCAATACAGGAACTGCAACGGTAAACGCAAGCGGAGGAACGGGTTCTTTCACTTACGCTTGGGTACCCGGAGGACAAAACACGCAAACAGCCACAGGACTTGCAGCAGGAACATATACTGTTACAGTTACTGATGCAAACGGCTGTACACAAACTGCAATAGCAACTGTTAGTAGCACGAACGGACCCAATTCATTCATTTCTTCTTCAACAAATGTAACTTGCAACGGAGGAAATGATGGAAGCGCAACTTCATCAGCCACAGGAGGAACATTACCCTACACCTATAACTGGTCTCCCTCCGGAGGAACCAATGCTTCTGCTACTGGATTAAGTGCCGGAACATATTCTGTTACTATTGCCGATGCCAACGGATGCACGAGTGTAACAACTGCAACTATTTCTGAGCCGGCAGCACTCACCACTTCCGTCACTACCACAAACGGAACTTGCGGAAGCACTACCGGTAGTGCCTGCGTAGCTGTTTCAGGAGGAACTGCTCCCTATACATATAGTTGGTCTCCTGTTCCCGGCTCTACCTCATGCGTTACAGGATTAGCGGCAGGAACTTATACGATTGCAGTAACCGATGCCAGCGGATGCACACAAACTGCAACCGCCACCATCATTGTTGCCAACGCACCTGTTGTAACTATTGCATCGCAGACAAATGTCTCCTGCAATGGCGGCAATGACGGAACAGCAACTTCATCCGTGAGCGGAGGAACATCTCCCTATACTTATTCATGGTCTACAGTTCCTGCGCAAACAACAGTTACAGCAACCGGATTGAGCGCAGGAAATTATATAGTGACAGTGACGGATGCCAGCGGATGCACAAGCCAATCTTCTACTACCATCATTCAGCCAAACGGAATGACTGTTTCCATCAGCTCTTCAAGCGCAACTTGCGGCAACAATGACGGAAGTGCAACTGCTTCTGTAAGCAATGGCGCAGCTCCGTATTCTTATAACTGGAGTTCAGGGCAAACAACCGCCACGGCTAATTCTTTATCCGCAGGAAGTTATACGGTAACCATTACTGATGCGAACGGATGCACAAAAACCGCAACGGCTATGATCGTGAATTCAAACGGACCAACTGCATTCATCTCTGCACAAACAAATACTTCGTGCAACGGGGTAAGTGATGGAACAGCCACCGCAACCGCAACAGGAGCAACTCCTCCTTATATATATGTATGGAATACATCACCTGCTCAAACAGGAGCAACTGCAACGGGGTTAAGCGCAGGTCAGTACACAGTTACAGTCAGCGATGCTGTCGGATGTTTAAGCATTGCCATTGTTGCCATTACAGAACCGGCAGCCATGGCGGTAACGGCAACTCCGCTTTCAAATGCTTCATGCAGTTCCTGCTGTGATGGAACTGCTTCCTCATCCGCATCTGGAGGAACAACACCCTATACGTATAGCTGGTCAACTTCTCCTATACAAACAACAGTAACGGCAACCGGACTTTGCGCAAGTTCTGTTTATACAGTTTGCATCACCGATGCGAATGGCTGTTCAAACTGCGATACTGTTTTAATTCCATTTACTCCACCCACCGGCATTTCTCAATACTCAATACTCAATACTCAATTCTCTGTTTATCCGAATCCATCAAGCGGAGAGTTTACGGTTTACGGTTTACAGTCTGCTGTTGAGTTGTCAGTTTATGATGTGCTCGGAAATAAAGTGTTTTGCACAACTGTAAACAGAAAACAGGAAACTATAAACCTGAATGCGCCTGCCGGAATTTATTTCCTTCAAATAAAAACTCCCGATGGAACAGCGGTGAAGAAGATTATTAAGGAGTAAATATTTTTCACAAAAAGGAAAGGCGTTCCAACAAAACGGAGCGCCTTTTTTATTGTGCGCCATCCATGTTCTTTTACTATAGGGTGCAAGTCCCGAACACACGTTGATAACGCGAAGTGTTAGCTGAAAGCAAGTGCAATGTTGCGAGGCATTGTGCGGAGGAAGCCGAAGGCAAAAGCAAG
>JACRAM010000104.1 GCA_016213405.1 Bacteroidota bacterium | reverse complement strand
TTATTGACCGTAAAGAAACTTCGGATTATCTTTTCTGTAATAGAGTAGTGTAATAAATTTTCCGTCATTGTCTGTTTACTAAAGTCCGTAAGTGTCTGTTGGTGTCTGTTGGTGTCCGTGTGCAATTGCCGCTAACGCTCCTCCGCTTGCCGTTCGGGCGGGAGAAAGAATTGATTTACTGTCCGCCCGCACAAAGCAAAAATAGAAATAAAAAACATTCTGCCAAACGAAAACCCGCATGACGGCAAGCGGATGTTACCACCTGTTGCATGGTCTGCTGTAGTCCGGTCTGTCCGCGTCCGTAAGCGTCCGTTGTATTTTTTTATAATCCGTTGCATTATTCTGTCTATAGTGTGGTCTGTCTGCGTCCGTAAGCGTCCGTTGAAGTTTGTTTATGCTGTCAGCACTTACAAGTTTTCATGCAAGTCCGTCCGCGTCTGTTTGCGTCCGTAATTGTCCGCGATTTTTGCAATTGGTGGTAACGAGTGGTGCTTAAAGCAGGCGGGGGTCCCCCGATGACTTTACAAACTGTCGCGGATTTGCTGTCGTTGAACATGACCGCTAACGAGTTCGGGGTTTGCGTTAGTGGCGGATTTGAAACCACATCACTGTCCCCCCGCTACAAAGATAATTACTTGCACACACTTTCAAATTATTCGTCAACCGCCATTACGCAAACCCCGTGTTGTGGGCAGTAGAAACTTTTTTGTCAATGTCGTTAGTGAAGATTTCAGGTACATTGTACAGTCGTGTCAGTTGTCCGTGATTACTAATTTGTCAGCCGCGATTACTTTATTATCCTGTGTCAGCCGAATGAAATAAAGTCCACTTGGTAAATTGTCACGGTGCAAAGTAACCGTCTGCTCAGAAATATTTTTTATTTGTTTTACTGGTTGTCCGAATGAACTGTAAAATGTCAAGGTTGCACATTTTAAGAAGTTGTCTGTCTGCATAGTTGACTTATTGGAAAATGGGTTGGGATAAATCTTAGAATGCATACTTATATTTAAATCGGTATTCTCATTTATTTTCAGAATGGGTAAACAATTTTCCGGACAAATAATAACTGAATCGGGATCTGTGTCAACATAATTTACTATATTATTTTGATGGCAGCAAATTAAAAGACTTCCACATTGGTCAGGAGGATTTGCTCTATAAAATAAAGCAAATGGATCGAACAATGAACCAACACCCTCTATACACTCAAAATCAACGGGCTGTGAAGATTGTCCAGGTACTGGATTAAACTTCATTCTTTTTCTTTGACCAGCACAAGTGCTGACAGAATCTTGTAATACAAGCACAAATTTGACATTTTGGTATGTGGCAGTTGTAAATGTATCCCCCACTGTCAAGTTGAAGTCATAAAGTAATTTATCTTGTGAATTAATATTAATCCATACTTTCTTTTGTAAAGTATCTTCTCTCACAAAAGATAAATACCCGCCATTTGAAGGCGAGTACTGCTTATATGTTATTCCATTAATAATTGAATCGTTGATCAGATTGTACCATTTAGAAGAATTTCCAACCCATGGACAAGAAGTTTTCATAAACCATTCAGTGTTTTTAAGCATAGGTGGATACTGTTGAGCATTTACAAAAGCATTAACAATAGCGAATAAGGTGATGAATAATTTTGTTTTCATTTTTTTGCTTTTTTATTCTCGTTGACAAATATAAGGGTTTGTCTGTCCATAAGTCAAATTATTAAAATTTCTGCGTATTTGTCCCGCGAGAAATTAAGCGTCAAACTCCGAAAATTTGTCGCGCGGTCTATTGCCCACAACGTTCCTCCGCTTTGCGGTCGGGCGGATGTTTAATTGATTTCCTGTCCACCGATTACAAAATTAAAACAAATGAAGGAACTGTCCACGGAAAAGTCAGCCCGCATGCCGCAAAGCGGATGTTAATTACTGTGCGCGCACCCTTGTATTTGTCTGTCCGATGTGTGATTTCACAAGGTCTTACAGCAGATTTTGTTTCTTATAAGAAACAGTCGGTTTGAAGAGTCAATAATAGAACTTTTTTCTTTCTGATTACACATTTGTCTATAAATATTTTGTCTGTCGGTGTGGATTAGTTTGCTGATTGTTGCTTGCAGCCGAAAGGACAACCAACGCAAGAGTGTGTCCGATTATATTTTACTCTGTCTATGTGGGCTTCTATCATTCTTTCGCGGATTCTTTTGAAGTTCACTTTCTTTTTTCCGTATGCTTCCAATGGTGTCAGTCCGTTGAGAGATCCATGCGGTCGTTTGTCGTTGTAGTCCGGGATTACTACTTTGCTCATCAGGTTTGTAAGTTCAGATTGATTGAGAATGTGTCGGGGAAAGAGGTAGTCGTATTTGATAATTTTATTTACGGATTCCACCATTGCATTTGATTTTAGAATATGTTTTAATGCAATGAGTTTTTTTACCGGATATTTTTCTATGAATGTTTCTACTTTTTTATTATTGTTTTCTGTACCTCCGTCAACAATTAATTCTGTTTTATTTTTCTTTCTCTTAATGGGTTTTATTCCTGCTTTCTCAATCGTTTCTGCAAAAGTGTCTAAGCGAAGTTTAGCGCAAACCCTGTCCGCTACTCTCCACGAAGTAATGTATCGGGAATAATTGTCTATTACGAGATAGATGTAGGATATATTTCCGTCTGCTGTCTGAAGTTCTGTAATGTCTGCGTGCCATTTTTCATTCGGGGCATTGGCTCTTATTCCTTCTGCATATTTTCTATGAATCTTTCTGTGACGCTTGCGTTTTATTTTCATCAGGCGTGCATATTTATACCAAGTGTTCGGATGTGCTTTCAATAGAGAACGCTTCATTCCATAATAGGCAACCGAAATTATAGGCCAGTGCAAGTATTTTCCGTTGCTCAATATACGGTGCATTTTGTGAATTTCGTTTACGGTAAGTTGTTGCGGATATGTGCTGTTGCATAATTTACTTAATGATTGTCCGCAACGAAAATAAGTTTCCATTGCCCAGATTCTATAAGTGCTTTTGCTGATTCCGAAAAGTTTTATTCCTCTTTTGATGCCGATACTTTTCTTTGCTCGTTGAATTGCGTCAACTATTTGATGTTTATGTTCTCGGATTTTTTTTATGTAATCACTTCCTGTTCCGATAATATCCTTCAATGTTTTATTTATTCGGTAAAATGCGAGTAAAGTTTTCTGCAAGCGCTGGTCTTCTGAAATTTTTTTCATCAGTTCATAGAGTTCCGCGATGCTGTCGTTAAGTTCGTGCCCAGTATATTTTTCGGGTGCTTCTCTTTTCCATTTGCTTATCAAACTGCGGTGAATTTGTTTGCGGTATAAGTCGGGGAGCAATCCTTTTCTCACCAAATATTTAACCCGTGTGTCGTATGTTTTTCTTTTTTTCATTCGTATTTCTATCATTTTAGTTTATTTGTTTGCATGAACGGTAAAAAAATGGCAAACTCTTGGCGCATGCAGAACTATAATGGCTTCTACCTTTCATGCGCCATGTGTTTGACATTTTAAGTTTGCAAAAAGGGGAATTAAGAAATAGAATATTTTTTTTTAGAAGATGATTATTCCTTTTTAGAAATAAAATATGCTCCTTTAGAAGATAATTATTTCTTTTTAGAACGTAATTATGCTTCTTTAGAATTAAGTTATGCTCGTTCAGAACCTGATTATGGCATCTTAGAACCCAATTATGCTTCTTTAGAACCTAATTATGCTCGTTTAGAACCTCAAAATTGTCCCATTTATGCAGGAATGGGCGGTTGTGGTGGTGGCGGGGCTGGAATGAGGGTTATGTTTTGTGTGCTCATTGTTCCGACTGAGATATTGAGGGTGATTGTTTTGCTTACAAATCCGGGAGCGGAATAATCTACGGCTATGTTATCTCCGCTTTGGAGGTTGAGGGTGTATTTGCCTGTATCATCGGCAGTGGTGGATTTATTTTGAGCGACACATTTAATTGTGATTCCTGCCGATACTGCTGAATCGGGACTGCAAGTGCCTTTGACTCCTGCGAGACCTGCGCCTGAAACGAGTGAGAGGACTGTTGAAAAGGTAAAGCGGTCGCGCTTTGCTGCATTGTTGCGATAGATTTTTTGCCCGTCATCGAACATGGAAGTGAGTGAATCGTGAAGGGCATTGTTGGCGTTTATTTTCGCATCGCGGATTTCTTCGTTGTCTTGTTGCGCGTCTTCAAAATCTGTGAATGCTTTTTCAAAATCGGTTTTGACGGTGTTGAATGTGGCAGGAAATGCTGCGGGCATTCCTCCGGTGGTGAGTTTTGCGTTGTTGTCGGTGATAAATTTTTTCCCGGATTTCATTAGGGCATCTACTTCATCCCAATTATTATTTGCTGCTGAATCATAATGCGTGGAGCCCGCTCCTTCGAGTTTTGCTTTGTGAAGTTTTTCGGGGAAGGAGTGAAGGATATAACTTTCAAGGTTCTTCCATTGGATAAGACATTTGTCGGCTTCGTCTTCGAGGAGGATGCGGAAGGATTCTGAGATTTCATCGCGCTGCTGTGCATCGGGCATATCGCTGGCTGCGGTGACGGCTGCTTTTTGTGCGTTGCCGTAAGCGAGCGTGTAGGTGGTGAGGTGATTTGTGAAGTCGGGAACATTATCGAGGTAACTGTTCCATCCGAGGATTGCGACTGCGTAGAGTTCTTCTTGTCCGCAGTTGTACTGGGCTTTGGGGCGATCGGTTTGTAGTGGCATAAAATTTAGTTTAGGATTAGTTGATTAAGGATTTATTTTTGAATGATGAGTTTCTGGTTTATTACTTTTTCTGATATTACTACTTGAATCAAATAAGTGCCTGTGCTGTTCACAGTAAGATCAACCACAAAAGGAAGTGATTCATCTTTTATTGAGAAAACTTTTTGCCCAAGTAATGTATAAACATTTATATCTGCTTTTCCTTTTCCAACAACTGTAAAATATCCACTTGAAACAGTCGGTAGAATATTTATTACATGCTCTGAATTGCAGTTCACTGATATGGGTCCAAAGTATTCGTATTTGCCGTTATAGTCGGTTTGTTTTAAGCGATAGTAGTATTGGGTATTGGGTATTGAGTATTGAGATGAAATTTCGGCATCTACAAATTCATAATTCTGAACGGTGGTAGAATTGCCTGCTCCTTTTACTGTGCCAACAACATTCCAATCTTCCATCTTCCCATTCTGCCCCTGTGCTGCTCTTTCAATGGTAAAATAATCGTTGTTCTGTTCACTGGCTGTTTGCCAGTTGATTTTTACATTAGTGTTTTTACAGTTTGCTGTGAAGGATAAAAGCTCTATAGGAAGCGGACCAATTTTACACCCTGCTCCACCAGTATTGTTTGCATACTTTGCAAAAAAAACATCGCTGTTCCCTCCGCCACCTTGTGATGTAAGCAGCATACTTCCAGTGGTAGCGTCAAAATCAACATTAGTGCCTGCAAACCATCCGGTGATATAGAAATTTGTAGTTCCTCCACCTCCGGTTACAGCATTGGCGTACTCAATGTTTCCGACTCCCCCGTCAACTGTACCTTTGCAGAGAAAGGAACCATCTGCGGCACTGTATTGAGTAAAAAACAAACAAGTGGTACCTGCACATGTTCCGTTTTCTACTCCAGCACCCGGATCAAAATCAATAGTATTGCTATAATACCCAACAACATTTACATTGCTACCATCAGTATATACATCTTGTCCCGCAACTAAATTACTTGCTGTTCCAATATTTTTCGCCCATTGCAATGTTCCTGCGGAATTGTATTTTGCATAAAAACAATCCCGACTTCCGATTCTTGTTAATGCCGGTGCAATAATAGTTGATGCATAAAAATATCCTGCAACATATATATTATCGCTTGCGTCACGAGAAATCCCCATCGCTTCAACAATATTTGGAGTTGCCGCTCCTGCTCCTATTTTATTTGCCCATACATAGGCGCCAGCGGCTGTAGTATATTTTGCAACAAAACCATCCTGATTAGTGCCGCCTTGAGATGTCAGATATGCATTTGCACCGCTTGGGTCAAAATCAACATTGGTGCCTGTAAAACTTCCGCAAATAAAAATATTGCTTGCTGCAGCGTCTACTTTTACTTTGTATCCGTATTCGTTGCTTGATGTTCCTCCTATACCAAACGCCCATCTCCAAACTCCGGCACTTGTATAACTTGCCACAAATATATCCTGACTGCTGTTGCTGGTTAAATTTTTTGCACCTCCGGTTCCATTGGGATTAAAATCCATTGTCCCGTTAAAAGTGCCTGTTACATAAATATTATTGCTTGCGTCAATGGCTATTCCATATCCGTAATCACTGTTAGCCGCGCCTATCCGGTAAGCCCAATTATACACTCCGGCTGTTGTATAACTCGCAATAAATATATCGCGGGTGGTGCTGTTGGATGTCATTAATGCTGAACCACCCGGATTAAAATTAACGTTTGTACCGAGAAACACCCCTGTAACATATATATTGCTTTCAGCTGCGTCAACAACAATTCCCTGAACAATTGTTTGTTGCACGGGGCTGGTGGTGGTAGAACCTGTAATTTGTTTTGCCCATGAAATAACACCTGCTGAAGTATATCTTCCGAAAAAACCTCCCTGCGCTCCGCTTCCCGATGCGGGAACAGTAAGGTTAGATACACCGCCATTGGGATCGGAATCTACTGTGGTGCGAAAACCGCCACCAATATAAATATCGCCTGACGCTCCTCTGGCTATGCAATATGAATTATCATTATCTGCCGTTGTGCCGAGGAATGATTTAGCCCACCCCTGTGAGTAAGCATGATTATTTGCCAATAAAAAAAACAACTGCAATAAAAAAGAAAGCCGCGAAATTATATTTACGCTCTTGTTTACCATATCAAACTGATATTTCCTTTTCGTTCAATTTTTTCTCCTGTTATTAGAGTTGCTCTCATATGATAAACATATACAGCACTCCCTTCTTTTCCTCCAATAAAACCTTTTATATTGTTTCCATCCCATCCTTTTGTAATATCAGTTGATTCAAAAACTTTTTCTCCCCAGCGGTTGTATATGACAATGTGCATTTCCTTAATGCAGTTTCCTCTTACATATAAAATATCATTCTCTCCATCACCATTTGGAGAAAAGGCATTTGGAATAAAAACATTTCCGCAAATAATTTCCACATACACGCGCACGCAGGCAGAATCTGAACAACCGTTTGCATTGGTTACATACACGCAATAGTCAGTTGTTACCGATGAAGTTGCAACAGGATTTGGACAAGCATTGCAACTTAAATCGGTTGAAGGCGTCCAAGAATAATTTCCACCACCTGAAGCGGAAAGAGCCGTGCTTTGCCCGAGGGCAATTGATACATCAACTCCTGCACTTGCAGTTGGTTTTGGATTAACTGTTAATGTGGCATAAGCAGTATCAGCACAACTGCCAATTGAAACAACTACTGAATAATTTCCGGCAGCGGAAACTGAAACAGAATTGGATGTTGCCCCTGTGCTCCATAAATAATTTCCTCCTCCGCTTGCATTTAGTATTGCATTATCGCCACTGCATATTGATGCGCTGTTTGCCACAGCAACAGGAGGAGAGTTTATGGTAACTACAACGCTTGCGGTTGCAGAACATCCGTTTGAATTTACCGCAATCAGAGAATAAGTAGTAGCAGATGTGGGATTTACATAAATGGAATTAGAGGTTGAACCCGTATTCCACGAATAGGCAGTGCCACCGTTTACAATAAGTGTTGTAGCATCTCCTGTACAAAGTGAAGTATTTCCGGTTATGATGGGTGTTGGAAGCGGATTAACGGTTGTTGTTGCAACGGAAACCGCTGTACAGCCGTTTGCATTGCTTGCGATTACTGTGTAGGAAACGGTTGCTGTGGGATTAACAATAATTGAAGTTGTTGTTGCTCCAGTATTCCACGAATAAGATGAGCCACCATTTGCGATGAGTGTGGCATTACTGCCAAAACAAATTACGCTGTCGTTGTTTATAATAACTGTAGAAAAAGAATTTACACTTACGCTGATATTTGTATCAGCAAGACAACCATTCGCATTTGTTCCGGTTAGAGTATATGTGGTGTTGACGGAAGGAGTTACGACAATGCTTGAAGTGGTTTGTCCTGATGGCAGCCAGTTGTAATTATTACCTCCGCTGGCAGTTAATGTTGTGCTGTTTCCGCTACAAATAGTTGTATTGCCATTAACCAGTATAGGAGAAACATCTTTTACAAGCGCCCATGGAGAGAAAGTTGTTTGACTTGTAACAGCACCAACTGTTCCTGTGCCGATGGTTACGCCAGCATTGCCGGGACCTACAGGAACATCCCAATTTGTTCCATTCCAGTGCTCGGCTTTGAAATTTCCTGTTGGATTTGTTGTGGTGTTTTCTGTTCCGAGATAGGTAAAAGTTAAATCGGCAGTAACGGCTGAATTTGCTTTTATGTCCCAAAATCGGTCAATAACTGCTGTAACTGAATCGCCTGTTGCGTTCATGTGCTGACAATCCATATAATTAACTGCAGGAAGGTTGCTGGTGTCGGGATGAGGCATGTTTTGCTGATTTGTTCCCCAAGTAGAAACTTCAATATCCGAACTACCTGCAGTTGTTTTATTGAATGTAAAAGGAATATAATCAGCAGCATTGCCACCCACGCCAAAGGGATAAACATAATTGCCTGTGCTTGTTCCGCAATTCCATTTAACTAAATTGTATTGCCCTTCGGAATTGATATGTCCACCAGAAAGCCGCACTATGCCGAGAGGATTGGTTTGATCTACCACTACATAAATAGGTGTGGTTCGAGTGCCGCCATCAAGGATAATGTATGCACCATCTAATACAAGCGCATTATTTTGTGAATATACCGATGTGTGTACAAATAATAAAATGAAGGCAAAAAATAATATGAGTGAAGTTTTTTTCAAGTAGAATTATTTTTGAATTATTATTTTGCTTGCTATAATGGTGTCCTTTGTTTTTATTTTTAAAAGATAAATCCCATTTTGCTGATTTCCTAAATCTATATTTGATTTTTCAGTTTTAATTTCTGAATTATAGATTTCATCTCCTATAATATTTGTAATAATTAATTGAAAATTTCCTGATGGAATTTCAAGAGTGAATTTTCCTTCGGAAGGGTTGGGGTAAATATTTATTGCATTGCTGGATACCGATTGATGAATGCCTGTAGTGAGACAAGCCGTGGTATCAAAATCAACTATGCCTGGGGCTGCATTTCTGAATGCTAATAATTCATTTTTATATTGATAAAAACTTCCTGCGCTGTCAGCGCTGGCGTTGTATGACCAAAACAGTACGCCTGCATAATTACCTGTGAACGCATTATACAACTGATCGGTGGTGCTGTGCTTGGTGCTGCTTCCCTGAGATTCTCCGATTATTGTTGGCTTATCCAATCCCCAATAAGAAGCAGAATAATCATAAGGGTCATAATTCGCCCAAAATTGTTTCATCCAATCGTAATAATGTATCTGATAAAAATCCAGATATGCGAGTGGTTTATTATACGCGGCTTGAATGGCAGCGTCTTTCCAGAAATTTCCTACGCATGTAGTTGGAAAAGAATTAACATCAGAATTATATTTTACAGTAGCAGCGCCAACAGTTACCATTTTATTAGAGTTCTGGTGAATGGCTTCTGCGCACATTCCAACAAAACGTTGCATATCACTCATTGGAACATGTTGGGTGATATTGGGGTCATTTCCTGAAACAGTTGTTGCCCACTCCGGCTCATTCATTATTTCCCATGCCAGCAGGTTGCATTGGTTGGCATAGCGCTGAACTATTGGGATAAGGGCATTATTGATGTAACTATTTGTCTTGGATGTGTCCTGAATAATATCGGCATGCATGCCTCCATTCGGACCTAATGCGTAATCATTATTCAACATGGAAAAACTCCAGAGAGATGGTATTACCATAATCTTATGTTTGAGAGCCCTGTTCAGAAAATCATCCATGTTTGGAAAAAAAACCGAATCCAGTCCTGTTACAAATCCGGTAACAGTATCAATTTCAGGGCTGGAACTTCCATCATCATGAATCCACATCCTGACACAATTAACTCCGTAGTTTTCACAGTCAATAAATATATTTTCAAAAACTGTGGAATCATATTTATTAGTTGAACCGTAAAGAAAAGAATTGAGTCCAAAATCGGTGGAGTATGCGTTCCACGGAACATTCAGACCATTTAGGAAATAACTCTTGCCATTGTAAGTAAGCAACTGAGCAAAGAGGTTGTTAGTCGTTGAAATAATAATTAAAACGATAACAGGCAGTATAATTTTTTTATTCATGATTGTGGTTTTTGTCATTTTTAATTTATTTGCCGGACAACAGAATGATTTTACCACAGCTTTCTGATTTTCCTGCATGAATGGTATAAAAATAAATTCCTGCCGGAACTTTTGTTCCTGCTGAATTTTTCCCATCCCAGAAAATAGAATATGTTCCCGCAGAATTATTTTGGTGTGCCAGTTGTTTTATTTCGCTTCCATAAATGTTGTAAACAGAAATATAAGTTTCGGCTGGTTGTGTAAGTTCATAACTGATTTTTACAAAATCATTGAATGGATTAGGAAACACATGAGAAGAAATTCCGGCTGAAGAAGAAATTTCATTGATGCCGCTGGTTAAACTTGCCAGATTGTATTTCCTGAAAAAACGCCATATTTCAACGCTGGCGCTAAAATCCATACATGTTTTTGGTCCGCTGAATGTAAAACCTGAACCGGGCCATGTATGTCCTCCGTCAATTACCTTATACAATTCAACGCTGCTGCCTTTGTCGCCTCCGTTATATACATAATGCTGCGCATAGCACGAGTCAAAAGGAATTATGTTTGGGACAGCACTGAAAACAGGAACAGGCGAACAATTATTGAAAGTTACCCAATGTTTAACCAGCGAATCTATGTGCATAAAAGATGAATCAATTGCGCCACCGTTATAATAAACCACAGAATCTGCGGTACCATGAATTTCCATTACAGGGGTTGGATGTTGTGGATTGCATGAACTGACATGAAGCGATGTCATGCTTCCGACAACAGATGCAATGGCGGCAAACCGCGAACTAAGAAAACAGGCAAGGTCATAACTCATGAATCCGCCATTGCTTCCGCCCGCTGCATATACCCTGTCTAAGTCAACATTAAGTTGGGTTTTCAGGGTATCAATTAAATTGGAAATGAAATTTTTATCTTTATCAAAGTCAGCCACAGAGTTAAAATTGTTCCATCCGGGATAATATAAGGTTAAGAGCGGCACTGAATCTCCCTGTGGCATCACTATAATAAAATTCGCAGTATCTGCAATTGGTTTGAAATTTCCTGTTTGATTGTAATTTCCCCCGTAACCATGAAAATTAAAAACCAGAGGGGTGGGATTTGCCGGATTATATATAGAAGGAATATATATTTTATAGGAACGGTATAAACTGTCAACCCAAATAGAATCTATTATAGTTGTTTGACTATATGCAATCGAGGATATTAATACTGCTGCAACAAATAATATTTTTTTCATTGTGGGGTTTGATTTGACTTTATCAAACTGATATTGCATTATAATTTCATAATAAATGCCAAAACATAATACTGCGGTTGAGTATTAATTGCTGTAGGAGATGCGTTTCCTACAGTGTGCGTATGTTGAAACGTAGAGGTTACTCCCGCTGCCGGGCCACCGCTTCCTGCCCAAAATCCTCCAAAGCCAGGCTGCCATAGCAAAATACCACTATACAGGTTCTCAGTAATTGTCGGATTACTGGTAGTAAGTAACGGAATGTTACCTGCAACAAGAGTCGTGGCGTTTGCTCCTCCGGTTGTATTCATGTTCGCTTGAACAGTTGTGCCCTTAATAAAGTAGTTATTCAAGTTGGGTGTGCCGTTAGTGCCGTCACATAAAGCCCAACCTGCGGGAATGGAAGCGATAGTTCCACTCCACATGCAAATTACTCCCGAAGGAACTCCTCCCGAACCGCCCATAGGCACCCACTTTGTTCCATCCCAATACCAGAATCCAATTGCACCTCCTGTCATGGCAGCATTGGTATTAAATACCAGCAAACTCGTGCTGGGGGCGGGAATGGTAACTACATCGGTAGTGGATGTTAAACTCACCCTTGGAAAGAGTACGCCTTTATTGGCACTGTTAACATCTAAAATAGAAGATGCAGCAGGAGTAGCGCCTGTAGCATTGATTCCAACGCTTTGCCCAAAAGAAACGGATGAGGCAAGAGGGCAAATGACAGTTGTAAATACAACTGTTATGAGGGTAATAATTTGTTTCATTGTTTTGGTTTATGTGAAATATTATTTATGTGCGTAAAAATAGATATGCAATTTCATATAAACAAAAAAAGGGTGCCTGATATATTAGTGATATAAATGATATATATTGGAGTACTAATTATATTTTTCATAATAGAAATCAATGTTTCAGATGATTTTTAACTTAGTAACAAAAAACTATGATATGGCGTATTTTTGCATTACTATTTTTACTTTTGTGAACTTTTGAATTAACATGAAAAACCCAAGTACTGATATTTTTGATCTTATTAAATCTTTAGGTAAAGGAGAAAAAAGATATTTCAAAAGCTACAGCAGCATTTATAAAAAATCCAATAAGCACTATTTATTATTATTTGATGCGATTGCGAAACAAAATGAATACAACGAAACTGCGCTTCGGCAGCAGTTTAAGGGCAAGGCATTTACAAAGCAATTGGCGGTTGCAAAATCATTTCTCCATGACCGCATATTAAAGGTTCTCGATTCTTATCATGAAAGCCATGCCGAAAAAATACGCAGCAATATTCATTATGCTGAAATATTATATAACAAGGGGCTTTATAGTCAAGCAGAAAAAATATTAGGGAAGATGAAAATATTAAGTGAAAAATATGATTTGCATATTTTTCTTCCCGAGATTTTGCTATGGGAACACAGATTAGCTTTTCAAAGTTTTAACATAGATAAATCAGCAGAAATTAATAATGAATTCAAAAATTGTTTTCATCTTCTATTGAACATACATATATTAAGAGATCTTGCTTCTACTTTATATTCTTTAACGTATGGAAATTTACCTCTGAATGAAAAAGAACGCATGAGAAGGATAAAAAAAATAATGAACCACCCTTTGGTAAAAAAAGAAAATGAGCTTACGTTTCAGGCAAAGGAATATTATTATCATATACATCATACGTATTGGTCATATAAGAATAATCCGTATAAGACCATCTCGTTTTTAAAGAAAAAAGTAAAGCAATATGAAATGCATAATGAGAAAATAAAAAACAACCAAAATACTTATGTATATGCTTTAGGGGGTTTAATTGAGACATGCCTTGAATGTAAATTATATGATGAAGCAATTGCACAAATTGAAAAATGCAATATGTTAATCAAGAACACTACAAATTTTTCCGAGAAATCTTTCACATGGTTAATGTATAATGATTGTTTACTAAAATATTTTAGACATATTGGCGAATTTGAAAAGGGGGCTGAAATAATTCCTTGCATCACTAAGGAATATATCGCATATAAAAAAGAATTAAGCGAGCACGAAAAAATAACATTACATATCAGCATTGCAATAATCTGGTTTGGAAATAATGAATTCAAAAAATGTATTTCTTCTCTTTATAAAATACTTAATGATTATTCCAAAAACATTCGAAATGACATAGAACATTTTATTCGTCTTTTTTATTTGATGGCTCACTTTGAGGCAAAAAGTAATGATTTTTTAATTCATCTCACTCAATCTACTTATCACTTCTTCCAGAAGCAAAATAATACGAGTGAATTTGAAAAACTTTTTGTAGATTTTTTTAGAATACTATTGCCAAAAGCTGACAATAATAAAGAGATGATTGATGCATTCAAGCAATTATACAACCAACTGCTTCCTTTAACAAAAAATTCAAAAGAGAAACATATTTTTGATTATTTTGATTTCATCTCATGGCTTGAAAGTAAAATTGAAAACCGTCCGTTTGCGGAGGTGGTGAGGGAGAAAGCTAAAGCAGATTAATATATTTCATGATTAAAAAAAATATTTTTTTAATATATTTTCTACTCATACATTTACTTTCTTTCGCACAGCAAGGGAAAGAATATTTTTTAATTGATTCTGTTAATCATGAAACTCTATCCCCAGATGATAAAACCATCCTTGATTCATTGCTTCCATTATACAAAAATGCAAAAGATGATACTATTAAATTAGATATTCTTGGCTCATTAGCAGAAAGTATTAATGATGAAACGATGTGGCCCAAATACAACCAGTTGTTATTTGCTATGTCTGAAAAATTATTACACGATTCCAAACTGCATGATAAAAAAGAAATTAATACTATAAAAAAATATTATGCGGGTGCGCTTCAAAATTTTGGTTTCTATGCCATACGCATAGAATCTGATAATAAAAAAGCATTGGAATATTATGAAAAAAGTTTAGCGATACAGCAGGAGGTACTCGACAAAGAAGGAGAAGGAACTACATTAAACAACATAGCAATGGTGTTTGAGACTCAGGGCGACATACTTAAGGCGCTGGAGTATGAATTGAAAAGTTTAAAAATCAACGAAGACCTTAAAAATAAAAATGGCATATCAATAATGCTGAACAATATTGCAAACCTTCACTTGATTCAGGGAGATACCGCTAAGGCATTAACTTATTTGAAAAAAGGAATCGCCTTGCAGGAGGAAATCGGATACAACTTTGGGCTTGCTTATTCTCTAAACAGCATTGGCTTAGTTTATTTCCAACAAAAAAATTATCCTGAAGCAATAGTATATTATAAGAAGGGAATTAAAATTAGTGAAAAAGTTGGCGATAAAAACGGGTTGGCTTCAACTCTTGTTAATCTTGGCAGAACGTATCAAAAATTAGAGCAAGAAAATAATAATGGTTTTATCAGTAAAGATTCTTTATCTATTTATACAATTGGCTATATGCTTCGAGGATTAAAATTATTCGAAGAAACAAATAATAAACAGGGCATCTCGCGCACTTCAGCCAGTATTGGACTTATTTATTATTCTGAAAATAATATCTCGCAAGCATTGGATTACGGGAAACGTGCTCTCAAGGTTGCTCAAGAAATCGGATACCCTGATGAAACCAGAAGTGCTTCTGAACTGCTTTTTAAAGTATACCGCAAACAAGGCAAATGGCAGAACGCACTTGCAATGCACGAACTCTATATGCAGATGCGTGACAGCGTATTCAATCAGGAAACTCAGAAGTCCACTTTCAAACAACAGACAAAATATGAATACGAAAAACAACAAGTGCTGAAAGACGCTGAACACCAGAAAGAACTTGCTGTTGCCGAAGAAGAAAAAAAACGACAGCGGATAGTTAGTTATTCCATTGGATTGGGGTTATTGCTTGTTGCAGTTTTCTCTGTAATCATCTTCAATCGGCTTAGAGTTACTCGAAAACAAAAAATTATTATTGAACAGAAAAATAAAAATATTACTGACAGCATTAATTATGCAAAACGCATTCAGGATTCCATTTTACCTTCGCATGATGAACTTTCAAAACAATTTTCAGATTACTTCATCTTTTTTAGACCAAAAGATATTGTAAGCGGAGATTTTTACTGGCTTTCATCTCATGATGGAAAATTTATTTTTGCGGTTGCTGATTGCACCGGGCATGGAGTTCCTGGTGCTTTCATGAGC
Source organism: Bacteroidota bacterium (assembly GCA_016213405.1). Taxonomy (NCBI): domain Bacteria; kingdom Pseudomonadati; phylum Bacteroidota; species Bacteroidota bacterium. The sequence continues at coordinate 1,325 of JACRAM010000104.1, read as the reverse complement.
ATGATAGGGAATACCCTGTTAAATGAAATTGTGAATGAAAAATTTATTTTTCAGCCAGCTGAAATTCTTAATCAATTGAATGAAGGGGTTATTCATGCGCTTCATCAGGAATCACGCTCGCAAGATGATGGAATGGAAATTTCCATATGTCTTTTTGAGTTAGATAAAAAGAAAATCACTTTTGCCGGAGCAGGGCACTCTCTTATAATAGTTAAAAATAAAATCATTGAGGTAATAAAAGGAGATGCATTTTCAATCGGCAGTTTATTCGGTCCAAGCAGTTCTTTAAGAAATGAAAAGAATTTTTCTTTTTCTCAAAAAGAAATTTCTCTTTCAGAAAATCAAATGCTGTATTTTTCAACTGATGGTTTTGCCGACCAGCGTGGCGGAGCAGGAGGGAAAAGATTTTTTACAAAACAATTAGAGGAACTTCTTCTCAATGTTTCTTCTCTTCCCATAAAAACGCAAGAAGAAAAAATAACAAAGGCGTTTGAAAGTTGGAAGGGAAACTACGCGCAACAAGATGATGTATTATTGGCAGGAATAAAAATTTGATTACCCTGAAATAAATTCAAATGGTACAGTGGCTAGCTTAGAGAAGAATTTTCCTGACGCAAGCATATCTGTATCATTTGTATCATAATGCCAGCAAATTTTCACTTTAGATTTTTTTGCAACATCCATCAAACAAGAAATTATTTTGAAAATCTGCTTTGCAGTAGCAGTATTATAATATTGAAATTTAAAGTGAAAGGTTGTTTCCGATTTCGGAGTTTGCATATAATTGCTCAGCCCTTCAAGAACAGGATTGTAAAAAATGATAGCATCTTCAGGATATGACCACCCCGAAATTTCAAATACTCCTTTTTTGTAATCTAAGGATACTCCCGGAGTTATTTCTCCCTTTGGTTTTATTATGAAAGGAATCATTAAGCAAATATATTGATTTAATTTGCTTGATATATGAGGGAGAGGCGGGGAAGCAGAATACATAGTGTTTCTTCGTGTGATGGAGCAAGTGCAAATGTGCTGCACTCAATAATTAAAAATAAAAAAGTTGTGCAGCTCTTTTGCATTTGCGGAGTTGCTTCAATGCTTGCAGGAATTATCCTGCGCTGTGTATTAATGACTGTCTGGGCAAAAGCAGCGGTGAAGAGTTGCGAGATTGTCAGACCGATAAAAATAAGTTACTCGTATGTTTGCGAAATTAAATAAACTAGTGCAACTAAAAGAAAAAAAGAGTGAGAGCAATATGCGTTACAAAACAACCCTTGAGGTATGTTCGTAGACAGAGAATCCTCACTCTTTTTAAAACTCTTTAAAGT
>JACRAM010000103.1 GCA_016213405.1 Bacteroidota bacterium | reverse complement strand
TTTGCAAAAGAAGGTTACTACAGTTTATCGGCAAACTACAAACGATTAAAACTTTATGAAACCGCTGTATGCGTCTAAGCATGTACAGTGGTGTGAGAGGTGGCGAAGTTACTTTGTACCTTCGCTTCCTACTTTAATTCCACTATTCCATTCTTCCATCCTTCCATTTTTCTCGCTACGCCACGATAATCGTCTGCACAGGCGTCCAGGGTCCTGAGTTGGCAGGATGAGCCGAATCATACCAGCGGAAATATCCGTAGAAGCGTTTGCCCACTTCCGCCACTCCAAGGTGCAGGATAAAATGCGCGTGCGTGCTGAGAAACTGAGTTACGCACTGAATAAAAGGAGGCGCGGGGTCGTTGGCAGCCGTGAGTGCATATTGCACCTGCACCATCACGCCCTTGTGCGGCACGCTGGGGCGGGTTTGGTCTTTGTTGAGGCGGCACTTCACATCAAGATCTCCTCCGCCAAGGTTGATGAGACCTATCATAGGGTCTGTAATTGCTGGAGCAGGGCTGGGCTCGGTATCGCGCAGCGCACCGGCTTTTATGCGAAACACTTCAAAGTCATCAATGGTGGAACCGCGCCATGTAGCAATATGGTCAAGAATCGGTTGCCCAAACGTGTTGAACTTTTTCTGCACATCGCGCAGCTTATCTTTGATGGCGGTGGTGCGCGTTTCCTTTTTGTTGGTGTACTTTGTGTAAAGCGTGTTCGCCTGCCCGCGATACTCACTCCACTTTTTTGCATCGGCTTCGAGCAGATTGAGCCGCTCCCAGTTTTTTGGACTCTCTTCAAACAGATAATCTGCTGTGTTGTTGAGATAAGCGACAAAGGCGCTTATGACTCTCGGAATTCTTCCTTGTGTTTTCATTTTGATTGATTTTTAATTGTTTATGTGTTTATATAATTGCGTTATGAACCTATAGGGTGGCATTTCAAAGCGGAAGGGCGGCATTTCAACTCTAAAGGGTGGCATTATAAAATAGAATGGCAGCATTTCAAATCCATAGGGCGGCATTTCAACTCTAAAGGGTGGCATTATGAAATAGAAGGGCGGCATTTCAACTTTAAAGGGCGCCCTTACATTCCCATAGCGAGCCCTTCCGGTTTTAGTTTCTGTTATTTTGAATTTTGTTTTCATGATACAACTTGATTATTATCTATACACCAAAGGTACATCCCCCTATCGGGCTGTGCAATAGTTCTTCGGCACTGTTTTCATAGTGCACTGGCACTATTTTTATAGCGCTTCGGCACTACGCACAATATTTCCGCAGATAAATCGTTAATAATTCATGCCTGCCCGTTCCGAAGGCGGGCGCCAAAAACCAATGCAATGCCTGATGACGATGAAATAGAAAAAAAGAAAAACCTGCTGAAATTATTTCTGGCGGGCTTCACGTTAACAAAAAGGCAATTGGAAATTTTTGTGTTGCTTGCCAAAGGAAAAAAGAACAAGGAAATTGCCGAGCAATGCCATATCTCACGCTACACCGTAAAAAACCACCGCGCAAGCATTTACGCAAAACTTAACGTTAAAAGCAAATTTGATTTATGGAAAATTGCCCAAGGGCTGGGGCTGGTATGAGGTTATTTTATTAGACATCTTTCATAATTCAAAATAATATTCAATTAGGACTTTCGCACAAGTACGACCCCGAAGGGGTCGGATGTTTATAGCTAAATGTTTTTCTATTCATATTTGACTCCAAAGGAGTCCAATAACAAACAATGTTTTTCGAATTATAATCAATGTAGAATAGGTTTGAACCCGAACTCACGTTAAACTAGGTTCTATTCGTCACTCCGAAGGAGTCCTTCGCACAATACTCAATACTAATTAATGCGCCTCCAGCCAGGTTTTCCCCGTTCCCATTTCCACTTCTATCGGAACAATTAATGCGATGGCGTGTTTCATCCTATCCTCAATAATGGGCTTCACATCCTCCGCTTCATCTTTATAAACGTCAAACACCAACTCATCATGCACCTGCAGAATCATTTTTGATTTGAATTTTTTCTTCTCAAATTCTTTGTGGATGTTTATCATCGCCACCTTGATCATGTCGGCTGCGCTTCCCTGTATGGGTGCGTTAATGGCATTTCGCTCGGCATATCCGCGAACGGTATGGTTGCTTGAATTAATGTCGCGCAGGTATCTTCTCCTGCCCAGAATGGTTTCCACATATCCTTTTTCTTTTGCCGACTGAATGCTTTCATCCATGTATGCTTTGATGCGAGGATACTTTTCAAAATAACTTTCAATGATTTGTTTTGCCTCCGTGCGCGGAATGTTCAATCGCTGTGCTAAACCGAAAGCAGAAATTCCATAGATGATTCCGAAGTTCACCATCTTGGCGTTGCGCCTCATGCCCGAAGTTACTTTATCTAAACCAACTCCATAAACTTTTGATGCCGTAGCCGCATGAATGTCCTGCCCGCTTTTAAACGCCTCAATCATTCCCTGGTCTTCGCTCATGGCGGCAATCACACGAAGTTCAATCTGAGAATAATCTGCCGAGAGTAAAGTATAATTATTATTCCTCGGAACAAACGCTTTTCTGATTTCTCTTCCGCGTTCAGTGCGGATAGGAATGTTCTGAAGGTTCGGATTGTCAGAACTCAATCGTCCTGTCACCGCCACAATCTGGCTGTAAGTAGTGTGAACTCTTCCTGTTCTCGGATTCACCAGTTCAGGAAGCGTATCCACATACGTGTTTTTTAATTTCTGAAGTTCGCGGTAGTCAAGAATTTTATCTATGATGGGATGCGTGCCTTTTAGTTTTTCCAGAATATCTTCACCGGTGGCGTACTGCCCGGTTTTGGTTTTCTGCGGCTTCTCAACTATTTTTAATTCTTCATATAATATCTCACCTACTTGTTTGGGTGAAGAAATGTTGAACTCTTTTCCTGCCAGCGAATAAATTTCTTTTTCTGATATAACGATGTCTTTTGCAAGTTCTTTGGATAAATCTTTCAGAGCCGAACTGTCAATCTTCACTCCCTCTGCTTCCATCGCTGACAGCACAGGCACGAGCGGCATCTCCACTTCTTCAAAAAGTTTTTTTGTTTCTGTTTCTTTCAGCATCGGGACAAACTTTTTTTCCAGCTGAAGAGTAACATCTGCATCTTCAGCTGCGTATTCCGAAATCTGTTCAGCCGGCACTGAGCGCATGCTTAATTGTCCTTTTCCTTTTTTACCGATGAGTGTTTCAATCGAAACGGGAGAATAATTCAAATAGGTTTCAGCCAGAATGTTCATGTTGTGGCGCATGTCGGGCTGAATAAGATAATGCGCAATCATTGTATCGAAGAGTTTCCCTTTGATATCAATGTCATACCACTTCAGCACAGACATATCATATTTAATATTCTGCCCGACCTTCTCGATACGTTCATCTTCAAAAACTTCTTTGAACTCATTTGCGATGGCGTGCGCCTCATTATAATTTTCAGGAACGGGAATGTAATATGCTTCATGTTCATTGAATGAAAAAGACATTCCCACTAACTCCACATTATGCGCATCGGTGCCGGTAGTTTCCGTATCAAAGCAAAACGATTTTTGTTTACTCAATTCCGCTATGAGGTTTTTTCTTTTTTCTTTTGTATCAATCAAATGATATGTGTGTGCGACATCTTTAATAGTTTGACGAGGAGCCCCGCCTAAATCCTCCCCCAAGTGGAGGATTTTTTGTTCGTTTCCATTTGCACCAGCAATTGTTTCTCCCTTCCCTTGGGGAAGGGCAGGGGATGGGCTGCCCAGCACCCTTGCTGCAATGGTTCTGAATTCAAGTTCTTCAAATATGGCTGAAAGTTTTTCTTTGTCGGGTTCGCTCATGAGCAATGCTTCTTCATCCCATTTCACCGGCACATCGCAATGAATGGTGGCGAGTTGCTTGGAAAGAATTGCCTGATCGGCAAATTGTTTTACGTTCTCCTGAAGTTTTCCTTTCAGCTTGTCTGCATTCTTGATTACGCCTTCCACGCTTCCGAATTCATGCACTAGTTTGATGGCGGTTTTTTCTCCTACGCCCGGAAGTCCCGGAATATTATCCGCAGCATCTCCCATCAGCCCGAGAATATCAATCACCTGACTGACATTTTTAATTTCCCATCGCTTGAGAATATCTTCTTCACGCAAAGTGGTCCATCCGCTTTTGAAGGCAGGCGGACGAAACATAAAAGTTTTATCACTCACCAACTGTCCGAAATCTTTATCGGAAGTCACCATGTATGTTTCGTATCCGTGCTTCTCCGCTTTCTTGACGAGTGTGCCTATTATATCATCCGCTTCATGTCCATCGCTTTCAAGAACCGGAATCCCGAACCCTTCTAAAATTTTTTTTATGTACGGAACAGAACTAATGATGTCTTCGGGAGTTGCCTGACGGTTGGCTTTGTATTCGGCATACACTCCTTCGCGCTCGGTGGGAGCGTGCGTATCAAACGCCACCGCCATGTGGGTGGGTTTTTCTTTTTTGAGGAGTTCAAGAAGAATATTGGTGAAACCGAAAATGGCAGATGTGTTTTGACCTTTTGATGTAACGCGCGGATTTTTTGCCAATGCGTAATAAGCTCTGTAAATCAGCGCCATGGCATCCAATAAAAATAATTTCTTGTTCATATAAAAAAATCAAATAGGATGTTGACAAAAAAGATCGTAGTGCAAAAGTAATTCTCTTCTCACTAAAAATTTATTTTTCTCTTCTGCCATATTTTTATCAGCACAAATCCGAAAAGCATTCCGCCCAGGTGAGCGTAATGGGCAATGTTATCGTTTTGTGAAGGATTAATGGCTCCGAAAAGTTCTATGGCACCATACAGGATCACAAACCATTTTGCTTTTACAGGGAAAAGAAAATACATGTATATCATGGAGTTCGGGAACATCATTCCGAAGGCGAGCAGCAATCCGAAAATAGAGCCGGATGCTCCGACAACAACAGGTGCGTTCAGAAACTCTTTTTTGTATTCAATAATAAAATCAACGGATGTCTGCAAGGTGTTTTGTGTGTTGCCGAGCAGCTCGGTTTTTCTGAATTCATCAATAAAGGGCTGAAGGTGCTGAACCATTTCGGGAGAAGTCATCTTAATATATCCTGAAGCAAACAATCCTTCCAGCTTTTCGGTGGATGGATTCAGCATGTAATCATTCAGCGCATGAAGCGTTGGCTGAATTTCAAAATAATGAACGGTATAATGCATCAGCGCAGCGCCCAGTCCGCACACCACATAATAAATCAGAAACCGTTTTGCGCCCCACACATTTTCCAGCACATTGCCGAACATCCACAGTGCAAACATGTTGAAGAAGATGTGCGTGAAACTTCCGTGCATGAACATATAAGTGACTAATTGATACGGGCGAAAATCTTCAGAGAAAAAATAATGAAGCCCGAGAACATCAGCGAGGTCAATGTTCAGCTTCAAGTCAAAGACAATCGTAGCGACATAAAAAATTCCGTTGATGATGAGCAGATTCTTAATGACTGGCGGCAGCACATTGAATCCTGTTGGTCTGTATTCCTGGAATGACATGGTTAAGAGCCCATCCCTAACCCTTCCCCAAGGGAAGGGAAAGGGTGTCGGTTTGATTTTTTATTTGACATAATTTTTTTCTTTCCCTCTCCCCTTGGGGGAGAGAAGGAGAGGGGTTTTGTTTTATTTTCTGAATTTCTTTTCCAGTTCCTCTATTCCAATCGTGATCAAAGTAGGTTTTCCTGCCGGAGAAGCATACGGCATTTTGCAGGCGAAGAGTTCATCCACCATGTGGCTCATTTCTTCTTTTGTGAGCTGAACTCCTGATATGATGGCAAGATTTTTTGCCATGGCTTTTGCCACGATTTCTTTTTTGGCATTTTTCAAATCAGATTTGCTCCCCTGTGATGCTTTGTAATCTTCAATTAATTTTTCAAGCAGTTCAAAAACATTCTGTCCGGCAATGTCGGCAGGGATTCCGTGAACGATAAAAGTATTCTTTCCGAACTCGTTGATGTCAAAACCCAGCCCTTGCAATTCTTCATGAAGTTCTTTAACCACCACCGCATCGCTGGCAGAAAATTCCAGCGTCTGCGGAAACAACTGCTGCTGCGAAACCCCTTTGTGCTTTTCCACCATTTCAAAATATTTTTCATAGAGAATCCGCTCGTGTGCTGCTTGCTGGTCAATCACAATCATTCCGGTTTTAATGTGCGCGAGAATGTATTTGTTGTGCAATTGGTAAGCGGATGTCTTGGTAGATTTTTCTCCTTCGATTGAAAATTCAGTCTGTGTTTCTTCTTCCTTTTTAACTTCTATTTCTAATTGACTGATGGCGTGCCTTGATTGTTCTTTTTCCCATTCTCCTCCTTTCCGTTTCTCTGTTTCTGTATAGGAGCCTGCAGTAAATTTGTTTCTTCTTTCCTCTTTTTTCTCCTCCTCTGAAAAAGGATTATAATTTTTGTTCACTTTTATTTTCGGTGGGTTCATCAAAACCTCTTCAAGAGATTTATTAGGAGGAAGTTCAATGCTAGCTTCCTGTTCAAAATCCAGCGAGGGCGCAATGTTGTATTTTCCGAGAGATTGTTTTACCGCAGCGCGGATGATGGTATACACCGAACGTTCATCTTCAAATTTGATTTCTGTTTTCGTGGGATGAATGTTCACGTCAATCGCTTTCGGGTCAATCTCCATATTGATGAAATAGGAGGGAAACGCATCGTCCGGTAATAATTGATTGTAGGCATTTTGCACTGCGTGATGCAGGTAAGAGCTTTTAATGAATCGGTTGTTGACGAAAAAAAATTGCTCGCCTCTTGTTTTGCGCGCGAACTCTGGTTTGCCGATGAATCCTGTAACATTTACAATCGTTGTGTTTTCTTCAACAGGAACAAGACGCTGGTTATAACTGTCTCCGAAAATTCCAACGAGTCGCTGGCGCAATGCTCCTTTCTCCAGGTGAAAAAGTTCTGAATTGTTATGATGAAATGAAAAAGAAATTTCGGGATGAGCAATGGCAACGCGCTGAAATTCTTCTATGATATGCCTGAGCTCAACGGAATCTGATTTCAGGAAATTTCTTCTTGCCGGAACATTGAAGAAAAGATTTTTCACGCTGATGCTCGTTCCTTTTGTGCAGGTGCATTGGGTTTGTGATTTCAGTTCGCTTCCTTCAATTTCAATCTGTGTTCCCAATTGGTCTTCTGAGCGTTTGGTTTTCATTTCCACTTGTGCAACGCCTGCGATGGAAGCCATTGCTTCTCCGCGGAATCCCATGGTTTTTATTTTGAATAAATCATCCGCTGATTTTATTTTGGAAGTGGCGTGCCGTTCAAAGCTCATGCGCGCGTCCGTTTCGCTCATGCCAATACCGTTGTCAATTATCTGAATTAAGGTTCTGCCTGCGTCTTTGATGATGAGTTTTATATCCGTGCCATTCGCGTCAATGGAATTTTCTAAGAGTTCCTTCACTGCAGATGCCGGTCTTTGAATAACTTCTCCTGCCGCAATCTGGTTGGCAACGGAATCGGGTAGTAGATTAATGATATCGGGCATTGAGGAAAAGTCTAAAGTCTAAAGTTTACAGTCTGAAGTTTTTTGAAAAGCAAAAGTAAGATTTATCGCTCCTGTGTAAAATAAAAAACCCCGCATAGAATTATGCAGGGTTTTCTTTATTGTCTTTTTTGTTTAAGGCAATTGTTTGTAGTAGGTATTGCTATTGATGGTTACGGAAATCCAGCTATCGCAGCTGCCGCTTGGGTTAGGCGAAGGTGAATAACCAAAATCAACATGACGAACCGGTTTGCTGCCCGGAGTAAAGTCAAGAGTTCCTGATACGAAATGTTTAGAGCAGGCGATTTTGCGTATCAACTGGCTGGTGATCGTTACGTTGAATGGAGTTCCGTTTGCAGAAGTTCCGCTTGCGGTACCTGTTACTCCATATATATCATCTGACCATATGAGCGGAGTGCTTTCGTCTGCAATCCATTCGCGGTTGCGTGTGGAAGTCCATGTGATTGTTCCCTGGCTGTTCGCTTTGATGATTTGTCCGCTCACCTGTACATCCCAGTTCATATGTCCCGCTCCGTTGTGTCCTTTGTTTGTAATATTTTTTGTTCCGATTACCTGGTTGTCGTTCACGAAATAACTGTTGTCGGGTGCTGTAGCAATTGTAATTTGAGTGAGAGAATCCCAATAAGTGTAAGGTTCCGGTTTAACAGAATTTGTGTAAGTGATAAACAACTTGCCTCTGCGGTAGCGCCCGTCATGGCAGTAGCAGTTGGCAGAGCCGAAATCAACTGTGATTTTGTTGAGGGCTGTGTCGTGTGTTACTGTGGCGCAGTGAGAAAGTAAACCATCATAACCAGCCGACTTGTAACTGTTCAGACCGCCAGATGAAGCTGCTTCGTTTGAAATCTGTCCCATGTCTTCAAATGATTTGTCGGCAAGGGAGTTGTCTTCCGCACCGCTGGTGTCAGTGTCCTTATCTTCGTCTTTCTTGCGGCAACCTGTGAAGGTGAGCGATACCGCTACCAGAAGGGCTGTTGCGCTGAAAATTAATTGTTTTGTTTTCATTGTATTGATTATTATTGTTTTTAATGTTTCTTTGGATTTTCAGGAGTATGACGAAGGCAGATAGTTGAAAGTTACAGCTTATAAAAAAATCTATTAAGACCCAATCCTCAAATTCCAAGTCTCAAGTCCCAAACAACAACCTTTGGAATTTTGGATTTGGAACTTTGGACTTGTTCTTTTACTCCTTAAACCACCCTGCATACATCACATAATTATTGGCTATGCGCTCTACTTCTCCTTTCTGAAGTTCAATGCTTATGTCTTTCACTTTTTTGGCAGGAACGCCAGCGTAAATACTTCCGGGTTCCACTTTTGTTCCTTCTAATACCACAGCTCCTGCAGCAATAATACTGTTGCTCCCGATTTCGCATCTGTCCATCACAATTGCGCCCATGCCGATAAGCACATTATCCTGAACCGTGCATCCGTGAACGATGGCATTATGCCCGATACTCACATTATTGCCGATGTTGGTTGGATGTTTCTGATAGGTGCAATGAATGATGGCACCGTCCTGCACGTTCACTTTATTGCCCATCCTTATATAATGTACATCTCCGCGCACCACCGCGTTAAACCACACCGAGCAGTCATCGCCCATTACTACATCGCCTACTACGGTTGCGTTTTCAGCGAGGTAGCAGTTGCTGCCGAACTTAGGAGAAATGCCTTTGACTGGTTTTATGAGTGTCATATTTTTTATTTGCCCCCGCCCTAACCCTCCCCCATTGGGGGAGGGAATAAGGGAGGGGTGAATTATTTCTTCACATAATCAATATTATAATGAAGCCCCACGCTTTCTTTCCGCAGCATCGCGTATTTGATGATGATGTAGCTGACTTTAATAATATTTCTTAATTGACAGAGTTCGGGAGAAACCGTAGTGCGCTCGTACAAACTTTCTGTTTCATGATGGAGAATCAATAAACGGTCGAATGCTCTTTTCAACCGGAGATTGGAACGGACAATCCCCACATAATTTGTCATGATGCTTTGTACTTCACGCATGCTTTGAGTGATCAAAACCATTTCTTCGGGTGACGCTGTTCTCTCGGCATTCCATTCAGGAATTGTTTCGCAGTAATTTACCTTTTTGAAATTCTCAATTGAATTCATAGCAGAACGATGCGCGTACACAACCGCTTCCAGAAGAGAATTTGATGCGAGACGATTTGCACCGTGCAAACCTGTGCAGGAACATTCTCCCGATGCGTATAGATTTTTTATCGTACTTCTTCCGTTCATGTCCACTTTAATTCCTCCGCACATATAATGCGAAGCGGGCACAACGGGAATGTAGTCTTTCGTGATATCGATTCCCAGCGATAAACATTTTTTCTGAATGTTTGGAAAATGTTTCAGCAAACCATCTTTATCTAAATGCCGACAATCCAGATAAACAAAATCATCTCCGCGGATTTTCAGTTCGTTATCTATTGCGCGCGCAACGATGTCGCGCGGAGCAAGTGAACCGCGCTTATCATATTTCTGCATGAATTCTTTCCCGTCAATCGTTTTCAGAATTCCTCCGAAGCCCCGCATGGCTTCAGTAATTAAAAAAGACGGGCGTTCGTCAGGATTGTATAAAGATGTCGGATGAAACTGAAAGAACTCCATGTTCTCCAGTTTTCCTTTCGCGCGATATACCATAGCGACTCCATCTCCAGTAGCGATGATTGGATTAGTCGTGGTGGCGTAAACATGTCCTGCACCGCCTGTTGCCATCAGCGTGATGCGCGAAAGAATTTGTTCAATGCGATTCGTATTTGTATTCAATGCAAACACTCCGTAACATTCCGTGTCGGGCAATTTGCTCGTAACTTTTTTTCCGAGATGGTGCTGAGTCAAAAGTTCCAGCGCGAAATAATGGTCAAGGATTTCTATATTCGGATGTGCATGAACTTGTTCGAGAAGCACTCTCTCAATTTCAAATCCAGTATTGTCTTTGTGATGAAGAACCCTGTTTTCAGAATGACCGCCTTCTTTTCCCAAATCAAATTCCCCGTTGGGATTTTTATCAAAGCGTGCTCCCCATTCAATGAGTTCTTTGATGCGCTCGGTGGATTCGGTCACAACCATGCGCACCACTTCTTCATCGCACAAACCGTCACCGCAGATTACCGTATCCTCAATATGTTTCTCGTAAGAATCAGGTTCATACATCACACCGGCAATTCCACCCTGAGCGTATTTGGTGTTTGATTCGTCTTCGTTGGCTTTTGTGAGAATCAGAACTTTTCCGTAAGGCGCTACCTTCAGGGCATAACTTAAACCCGCTATGCCGGAGCCGATGATGAGGAAATCTACTTTTCGTTTCATTTACAACAGCGAAGTACGAACTTTTTTATTTACCCCGTTGGATATTTTTCCAACGGGGCAGGCCTACGAAGTACGAATTAGTATTTTTCATGTTCGTAGTTCGTATGTTCGTACTATCTTCGTACTTCGATGGAAACAATTAAAAACACACCCGTCATCACGTACGCGGAAAGCACCCCCAATCCTTCTGCCATGAAGTTTGTGGCGAATAAAATAATAATAGAGAATTCTCTTCCGCTGGAATTTCTGAATCCTTCCGATGCAAAATCTTCTCCGCTGGCAGCCGAACTTTTTAAATTCCCTTTCGTGAAAAGTGTTTTCATCTCTGCCAATTACATTACGCTTTTCAAAACCGATGCTGTGGAGTGGAATGATGTTACGCTCGAACTCAGAGAATTTTTGAGAGAGTATTTACAAGCCCACCCCAAAGCCCCACCCCAGCCCTCCCCATTAGGGAGGGAGAATATTTCCTCCCCCGATGGGGGAGGTCAGGAGGGGGCAGAGGATTTAGGTGAGGCTTCCGTTGACCATACCGTACCTCAAAATGAGATTGAACAAAAAATTATTGCTGTGCTGGAACAATATGTGCGCCCTGCGGTGGAGCAGGATGGAGGCATGATTGTTTTCCATTCCTATAAAGATGGCGTGGTTTCTCTCCTGATGCGCGGTGCTTGCAGTGGTTGTCCTTCTTCAGCGGTTACGCTCAAAGCGGGCATTGAAGCTTTGTTAAAGAAATTTGTGCCGGAAGTAAAAGAAGTCCGCTCCGGTTTGTGAAAATCCGTCTTGCTAGAATTCCATCGGACAAAAAAGAACTTGCGGTTTGCGTAATAGTATTAAAGCACATGACACAAATCATAATGCGAGAAATCATCTCTTCATATTCTTGTACAGCAATCACAATAAGATAGGAGTCTGGAGAAAACTATTTATTACATGAGCCTACATGATATTATTGAGATAAAGAATAAGTTGGAAAAAGATTCCAACTTTAAAATTTCACGCTTTAAAGAAGTAATAAAAAGAACATCGCCTCACAAGCATGAAAACTATTACGAGTTAATATATCTGAGTGAAGGAGCCGGGTTTCACTGGATTGACGAGCAGAAATTTCAAATCAATCCACCCGAAGTATATATTGTCAGAGGAGGGCAACTGCATTATTGGCAGCTGACAGAAATTCCAAAAGGGTATGTTATCCTTTTTAAAGAATGTTTTTTTGATTATGTGAACCAGGCGGAAATGTACACATTGGTCAGAAGGCTTGAATCCACCAATCATATCAAACTTAATGGCGACCCCGCCTTTCATTTTCTTTTTTCGGAAATAGAAAAAGAATACCTCTCAACCGCCAGCGCTTCTACCATCATCACTCATGGGTATATGAAAGCGCTGTTAGGAAAAATCATGCAGTATGAGAAGCCAGATAACCAAACTCTGCAACATCAGGAAAAGTATCTTGCATTCTTACAATTGCTTCAAACATCCAACCTTCACTTCAGGAGAGTAAAAGAGTATGCAGGCAAATTATGCACCACCCCGCAAAACCTGAATGCGGTGTGCCGGAAAACCTGCAATAAAAGTGCAGGTGAAATCATCCATGAGCAATTAATACTTGAAGCAAAAAGATTACTTCTTCATACGGATAAAACCGTAAAAGAAATTGCCGGTGAATTAAATTTCACTGACGATTCCAACTTCGTGAAGTTTTTCAAATCTTCTTGTAAAGTATCTCCCCACCAATTCAAAGAAAGGTATTTTCATTAATACCATAATTACACCTTCTTTTACCACTCCTGCCATTTCTTAGTTCCTTAGTATTGCATTGTTTTTTCCATGAAAAAGAAAATCAGCTGCAAAACCTGCAGCAACCTTCATTGCTTTATACGGGAAAACCTTTCGGAAAAATGGATTGATGTAGTTGATTCGTCCAAACAACAGTTATGGTATAATAAGGAACAACTTATAATCAAGCAGGGAGCGCCCGTTACCGGAATGTATTTCATCCAGCAGGGAAAAGTAAAGGTGGTGGCAAACGGCTACATGGGGCACGAACAGATAGTGCGCCTCGCCACCGATGGGCATATTCTCGGGCACAGAGGATTAGGGCATGATGTATATCCAATCAGCGCGGTAGCTATGGAAACCTCGCTGGTGTGTTTTTTAGATAATGCCACACTGAACAACTCATTCATGCAAAACCCGCAATTGCCCATGGCGCTCATGATGTTTTATTCCCGCGAACTGCGCAAGATGGAATTAAGAATGAAGTATCTCGGTCAGATGAATGTAAGGGAAAAAATTGCAGAAGCGTTGCTCTATATTAATTCGGTTTTCGGAACCAGCCCCGATGATGGCGCCCTTAACCTCCCTTCATGCCGGCAGGAAATTGCCTGCCTCACCGGCACCAACACCGACCAGGTTACAAAACAACTGAAAGATTTTGCAAACGAAAAGCTAATTGTAAAACTGAAGCGAAGAATCAAGCTGATCAATCCAAAAGGATTAGAAAAAATAGTCCGCCATTTCGGAATAGAAGAATTATTTAAGCAGGAGTGATTTTATTTTCCGTCAAAAAACTGTTTTAAACATAATCTAAATCATTACTCAATCATGAAGATTGTCAGAATATTGTAACGTAAATAAATCAAACAAACCAAAAACTATACACTTATGAAAACAAAACCAATCAAAGCAATCGCATTCACGCTGATGGGTGCCCTTGCGCTTGCAATTGTGTTTACAAGCAGTTGCAAAAAAGAAGGACCTGCAGGACCTGCCGGTGCCGATGGCGCTGACGGAACTAACGGAACCAACGGAACCAATGGAGATGCCGTAAGCGCTGCCGATCAAGCCGCTTATACTGCCGCAGATGGTAATATTGGCGGAAGGTTATATGACCATCTTATCAGTGAATCAAACATCACAGATACAACCATAAGAAACCATCCCGATTTTTTCAGATGCAAGCAATGTCACGGATGGGATTTGAGAGGAAGCATGGGCGCTTACATTAACAGAGCCCCAACGGCTACCCGCCCTCCTGTAGCATCCAATGATTTGTATGTTTATGGTAAGACGCACAATATCCGACAAATATTTGACGCAGTTAAACACACCGGAGGAAGAGTAAGAATGGGAAGCGCAACAGACAGATCGTATAATGCAAGCATGCCTGATTATGGATTAATGCTAACCGATGCTCAAATATGGCAGATTGTTAAGTTCCTTAAAAATGACGCTCATAATTATTCTGACTTTTATGATATGTCAACATCAGGAATTTATCCAACAGGCACCAAAACGTTTTCAAATATCGGCAAAGGCGGAAGCAAGACAAACGGACAAACAATTTATAATTCTTTATGTAAAGGATGCCATGGCGCTGACGGCAAACAAATAGATGTTTACTGCCAGGGAGAATTTATGGGAACATTCTGCAGAAGCAACCCGCATGAATTGCAGCACAAAGCCAAATTTGGAATGCCAAATGATATTGACCATCCTACTTGTTCGTATGCCGGTTCAATGAATGTTTTCAGCACAATTACCGATCAGAATATCAGAGACATTATGGTGCTGGGACAAGATACATTAATATTCCCAAATTAATTTGTATAAGATTAAAAAATGCCTCTCGTTTTCATAATAGTTAGATTAGAGCGCCACCTTTAGGTTAGAGTGGCGCTCTTTTTTTAAAGCAGGTAAAAAAAACAAACAAAGCACAACCTACTCCCAGTGAAATTGTTTGAAAAACAAAATTTCACGGGGTAAAAAAACAAACACACCATGGCACGCAGAACGGTTCGCATAGAAGTACCCATAAACAAGCCCGATGCTTTCAGCAAACTGCTGAACAAAATCCTTAAACAACACGAAACCCTCGGCAAAGACAGCCCGCTGGAAAACAATCCGAAAATAGATATGAAAAAGTTTAAAGAATCGCTGACAACTGCCGACCAAAAACGCGCTGCATCAGAAAAGCTCAAAGGTCAAAGCGAAGACACAATGCAGGAAGCAAAAACAATTTATGGCAATGGCAAAGGGCAAGACGTGGAAACACCCGGCACCCTGTATAACATGGAAGATGAAGTAAAAGACATTTTGCTTCACGAAAACAAAGGCAATGAAGAAGAACTCAGCCAATGGGGCTACAATGTGGTGGTGGGCAGCGCCAAAAGCCCAAAGCCAAGGCAAAAGAAAGGATAAGCATCCTTTTTATAAATAAAACAGGATAAATTAGTACATTCTACAAGTGGTACAGATAACAAAACCATATCTGTATGGATTTGTATTTCCGTACATCTGTAACAATCTGTTATCTGTACCATATATGAAAATGTCACAATTTATCCCGCGCATAGTATAATTAATTTCGAAGAAAAGAAAGTTTTTGCATCATACTTTCATGTTTCTGCCCCTTCGGGGAACGTTTAAGTGTCATACTTAAACATTAAAGTGATGGACTTTAACATCTATTTGCCATACTTAAACATTAAAGTGCCACACATTCATATTGAAGCGCCATACTTTAACACGAAAGTGTGGCGCTTTCATGCCTTCGCCCCATGCTTTATCATTAAAGTTAGTCGCTTAAATAATTATAATACTCATGTTACGCCCAGAATTAAGATTACACAGATAAACAACAAAAAAGTAATCGGTGTAATCTTGTCTTTTTTTCTGAAATCCGTGTAATCGCAGTATAAATAATTCGTACTTTCACATCCCGTAATGAGTAGTGCTGCAAAATATATTTTCGTTACGGGAGGCGTTACTTCCTCGCTCGGCAAAGGCATTATTTCATCCTCTCTCGCAAAACTTTTACAGGCGCGCGGCTACTCGGTCACCATCCAGAAATTAGATCCTTACATTAACGTTGACCCCGGCACCATGAATCCGTATGAGCACGGAGAATGTTACGTGACGGATGATGGCGCAGAAACCGATTTGGATTTAGGGCACTACGAAAGATTCTTAAGCGTGCCCACTTCACAGGCGAACAATGTTACCACCGGAAAAATTTATCTGAACGTTATTGAGAAAGAGCGCAGAGGAGATTATCTCGGCAAAACCGTGCAGGTGATTCCACACATCACCGATGAAATAAAATCGCGCATCCGCCTGTTGGGAAAAACCGACAAGTATCAAATCGTTATCACAGAAATTGGCGGAACGGTGGGAGATATTGAATCGCATCCGTATGTGGAAGCGGTGCGCCAGATGAAATGGGAAATGGGCAAGGACTGTCTCGTGGTTCACCTCACACTCATTCCTTATTTATCTACCACCGGAGAATTAAAAACGAAGCCGACACAACACTCTGTAAAAACACTTCTTGAATACGGAGTTCAGCCCGATGTTTTAGTTTGCCGAACAGAACATAAACTGAACAAAGACATCCGCAACAAAATTGCGCTCTTCTGCAATGTGGAAACCGAATCGGTGATAGAAGCCATTGACGCAAGCACGATTTACGAAGTGCCGCTTCTGATGGAAAAAGAAAAACTGGATGTGGTGGTGCTGAACAAACTGCACCTGCCCGTTCCTGAAAATATTTATCTCGATGACTGGAAAGAATTTCTGCACAAACTCAAGAATCCGAAGTATGAAGTGAAGATTGGCTTGATTGGAAAATATGTGGAGCTGAAAGATTCTTACAAATCAATTTCCGAATCGCTGATTCATGCGGGCGCAGTGAACAATTGCCGGGTGAATGTGGAGTGGATTCATTCAGAATGGATAAACGAAGAAAATGTTTCTGAAAAACTGAAAGGGCTTTCGGGAATAATTGTTGCGCCTGGTTTTGGCAAGCGCGGAATTGAAGGAAAGATTTCTGCCATCCGCTATGCGAGAGAAAATGAAGTTCCTTTTTTAGGAATTTGTTTAGGAATGCAATGCGCGGTAATTGAATTTGCCCGAAACGTAATGGGAAAATCGGATGCGCACTCTACAGAAATAAATCCTTCCACATCCAATCCTGTGATTGATTTGCTCGAAGCGCAAAAGAACATTACTAAAAAAGGAGGAACCATGCGTTTGGGCGCTTATCCCTGTCAGTTAAAAGAAGACACAAAAGCTTTCAGTGTATACAAAGAGAAGAATATTTCGGAGCGCCATCGCCACCGCTACGAGTTCACCAATGAGTACCTCGGTGATTTTGAAAAAGCCGGAATGATTGCCTCTGGAATAAATCCCGAAGGCGGACTCGTTGAAATTGTTGAACTGAAAGACCACCCGTTTTTTATTGGCGTCCAGTTCCATCCTGAATATAAAAGCACGGTTGCAAAACCTCATCCGCTATTCGTTGGGTTTGTGAGCGCGGCTGTTGAAGTGGGTTCGCTGAAGAAGCAAGTACAGAGTCATTAGTCGTTAGATTCTTGTCATTCCGAATCCCGATTCATCGGGATGAGGAATCTCCCAATAATATTTCTACACATCATTAGGAGATTTCTCACGGAGTTTACACTGAACAAAGTGAATGTGTTCGAAATGACAATAGCCATTTAATTCTATATTTGCCCTCCTTAAACCTGTAGGATTTTATCCAACGGGTTAAAAAATAACCATAGCAGTAATTCGTCTTATTAAGTAACGGTGGACAAAAATTCAATCACAGGTATCGTCATCATTTGCGCAATCATGTTCGCATGGATGTGGTATTCTGCTCCGAGCAAAGAACAATTAGAGAAGCAAAAGAAGACGAAGGATTCACTGGAGTTAGTTGAAAAACAAAAGGTAGTCAAAGATACAGTCAGTCGTCAGTTGTTAGTGGATAGTAGCATTACCAATACAAAACAACCGACAACTAACAACGGACAACCAACTACTTCCGATTCTGCAAAGACCGTTGCGCTCAATAATAAATATGATGTCTTTGCTTCAGCCGCAACCGATTCAAATCAATTTTTTACGATTGAAAATGAACTACTGAAAGTCACTATCTCTTCCAAAGGCGGCCGTGTTTGTTCTGCACAGTTGAAAAAATACCGCACGAACGATTCGCTTCCTTTGATTCTTTTTGACGCGGACTCTTCTTCTTTTGGAATTCTTTTTGACACCGAACATAACCGCACCATCAACACCAGCGAATTATATTTTCAACCCATCGCAGGAAAGAATGACAGCGTGCAAACTATTTCCATGCGCTTGTACGCGAATGCTGATAGTACTGGCAAAAGCGGTAAATACATTGAGTATGAATATTCGCTTGCGAAAGACTACATGCTCGGCTGTAAAATAAATGTTGTGGGTATGCAAGATGTGGTTGCATCCAACCTGAATGAGTTCAGTTTGAACTGGGCGATGAAAACGCTTACTCAGGAAAAGGATATCAAGAATCAGCGCAATGCCTCCACCGTGTATTTCAAATATCTGGAAGAAGACCCTGATTATATCAGCGAGATGAAAGATGAAACAAAAACTCTTTCGGCAAAAACAAAATGGGTTGCGTTTAAGCAACAGTTTTTTACTTCGGTAATAATTGCGGATGATTATTTTGACAAAACAGGTGCGGATGTAACTTCTCACAACGAGAAAACATCCACTAAGTATGTAAAAGATTATTCCGCTAATCTCACCATTCCGTATTCTCACAAGCCGAATGAATCTTTCGGAATGAAGTTTTATCTCGGACCCAATCATTTTCAAACGCTTAAGAGTTACGGTCTGCATCTTGAAAAACAAATTCCGCTCGGCTGGGGAATTTTTGGTTGGGTAAACAAGTTTTTAGTGATCCCTGTTTTTAATTTTCTTGACAGTTTCAACCTCAGTTACGGCATTATCATTCTCTGCCTCACGCTTGTTTTCAAAACGCTTTTGTTTCCTGTTGCTTACAAAACGTACGTTTCATCAGCGAAAATGCGCGTGCTGAAGCCGGAGATTGAGGAACTCGGAAAAAAATTCGGCAAAGAAGACGCGATGAAAAAACAGCAGGCAACCATGGCGCTTTACAAAAAAGCAGGGGTGAGTCCGCTGGCTGGATGCATACCTGCACTTTTGCAAATGCCGATTCTTCTTGCGCTGTTCCGTTTTTTTCCAGCGTCCATTGAACTTCGCCAGCATGGGTTCTGGTGGGTGACTGATCTTTCCACATATGATTCAGTTTGGAATTTCGGAAAACTCCCTGTGATTGATTTCATCTATGGCGACCACATGAGCATATGGGCGATTCTCTGCACCATCACCACTTTGATTTACACGCACATGAACAGTCAGCTCATGAGCAACCCCGGTCAGCAGCAAATGGCGGGAATGAAATACATGATGTACATAATGCCTGTGATGTTCCTTCCGTTCCTTAATAAATTTTCTGCCGGGTTGAGTTACTACTACACACTTGCCAATCTGATTTCTTTCGGACAGATGTTTATCATACGCAGGTTTGTGGATGAGAAAAAACTTCACGCGCAGATAGCGGAACACATGAAGAAACCTGCGAAAGCTCCTTCTTCTTTCCAGCAGAAACTACAAAAGCGTTTGGAAGACGTTCAGAAGAACAGAAACGGTTCTTCGCAGAAGAAGGTGAAATAAAAAACAAAGCCCATCCTAAATCCCCGCCTGCCGTCAATAAAAATAAAAAATGGCGGGCAGGCTTCCCGAAGGGAAGAACTTTTAGTTAAAACATTTTCAAGAGGGTATTTATTCTCCCTTCCCTTGTGGAAGGGCAGGGGATGGGCTATAAATATTTCTTCGCTGCCTCCAGTGCTTTGCTTAATCCCTCTGTATTAGTTCCACCTGCCGTAGCGTAAAAGGACTGACCGCCACCGCCACCGTTTATTTCTTTTGCAAGTTCTTTCACAATGTTTCCTGCGTGAAGTTTTTTTTCTTTCACGAGATTATCAGAAAGCATCACTGTCAAACTTGGTTTGCCATCCACATTCGCACCCAGCACGAGAAAAAGATTTTCAATTTTATTTTTCAGTTCAAACGAAAGCGTTTTAATTGCTTCGGCAGAATCCAGTTCTATTTTTTCTGAAATAAAATTTATTCCATTCTTATTCTGAACTTTTCCAATCAGTTCAATCGAAATGAATTTTGCTTTCTCACGCACAAGGTTTTCTATCTGTTTGGATAGTTCTGTATTCTGCTCGTATAATTGCTCAATGCTTTTTGCAATGTCTTTCGGATTTTTGAGAAGTTCTTTAATCTGGTTGAGTGTTCCGAATTGTCGGTTAATGAATTCTTCCGCTTTCACTGCAGTTATCGCTTCAATCCTGCGAATGCCTGCTGCCACAGCGCTTTCAGAAGTTATTTTGAAATAGCCGATTTTCCCTGTAGCAGGAACATGCGTTCCTCCGCAAAGCTCAATGGAAAAAGTTTTGTCAAACGTAACTACGCGAACAGTGTCTCCATATTTTTCTCCGAACAAAGCCATCGCACCGGACTTTTTTGCCTGCTCAATCGGCATTTCTTTTATATCGCTTTTTATGTTCTCTCGAATTTTTTCGTTCACCAGCGCTTCGATTTTGGAAATTTCTTCATCCGTAACTTTTGAGAAATGTGAAAAGTCAAAACGCAGATGTTCGTCATTCACCAATGAACCTTTTTGTTCAACATGTTTTCCAAGAACCTGCCGCAAGGCAGAGTGAAGCAGATGAGTGGCAGTATGATTGTTCATTATGAGAGTGCGCTTCTGTTTATCTACACTTGCTTTAAATTCAACAGATAAATTTTTTGGAAGCGTTTCGGAAAAATGTACTATGAGGTTGTTCTCTTTTTTTGTATCAGTAATAATTATTTTTTCACTTCCGAATTCCAGTATTCCGGTGTCGCCAACTTGTCCTCCGCTCTCGGCATAAAAAGGAGTTTTGTCTAAAATGATTTGGTATAGTTCTTTTCCTTTCGCTTTTACTTTTCTGTATTTGATAATTTTTGATTTAGTCTCTAATAAATCATATCCAACAAAATCTTGATTCTTGAATCTTGAATCTTGATTCTCTGTTTCAATCCAATCTCCGGCATCTACTTTTGCGTCTTCTCGTCCGCGTGTTTTCTGTTTTTTCATTTCCGTGTCAAATCCATATTCATCAATGCTTAATCCATATTGGCGTGCGATGAGGGAAGTCAGATCAACAGGAAAACCGTAGGTGTCATACAATTCAAAAACAATTTTTCCATCCACTATTTTTTCCTTTCCTGAATTTGAAATGGCGATGCAGACATCGTCAATCTTCTTCAGCCCTTGCTCCAGTGTTCTGAAAAAAGAGGTTTCTTCTTCGCGGATGACTTTCTCTACAAAAAGTTTCTGTAAATTTATTTCGGGAAAAAAATCTCCCATTTGATTGGCGAGAACTGGAACAAGACGAAATAAGAATGGTTCTTTGATTCCTAACGACTGATAACCATAGCGAACGGCTCTTCGCAGAATTCTTCGTATCACATAGCCGGCACCTGTGTTGGAAGGAAGTTGTCCGTCAGCAATCGCAAATGAAATGGCGCGGATGTGGTCGGCAATCACACGCATGCCGATGTTAGTGATTTTAGCTTGCTTGTTTTCGTCATCTGATTTGTAACGCAGTCCGCACAAATCTTCAAGCTTTCTTATGATGGGCTGAAATACATCGGTATCGTAAGTGGATTTTTTATTCTGCAGAACCATGCACAATCTTTCAAACCCCATTCCTGTATCCACGTGCTGAGCGGGAAGTTTTTCCAATGAGCTGTCAGATTTTCTATTGAACTCTATGAAAACTAAATTCCAAATTTCTATAACCTGAGGATTTCCTTTGTTCACTAAAGTTTTTCCATCCACTTTATCGCGCTCTTTTTCATCGCGCATGTCCACATGAATTTCTGAGCAGGGTCCGCAAGGACCGGTGTCGCCCATCTCCCAGAAATTATCTTTTTTATTTCCGTTGATGATTCTGTCTTTAGGCAAATAACTTTTCCACGCGTCAAATGCTTCCTGGTCGAACGGAATATTTTCTTCCCCGCTTCCTTCAAAAACCGTAACGTATAATCTGTCGGGGGAAATTTTGTAAACGCCTGTCAGCAATTCCCAAGCCCATTTGATGGCTTCCTTCTTAAAATAATTTCCAAAACTCCAGTTGCCCAGCATCTCGAACATCGTGTGATGGTAAGTATCAATGCCGACTTCTTCCAAATCATTATGCTTGCCTGAAACGCGCAAACACTTTTGTGTGTCAGCAACGCGTGTATGTTTGATGGGAGCATTTCCCAAAAACAAATCCTTGAACTGATTCATGCCCGCGTTGGTGAACATCAGCGTGGGGTCATTCTTAATCACCAAAGGAGCGGAAGGCACAATTTCGTGGTCTTTGCTTCGGAAGTATTCAAGGAATTTTTCGCGGACTTTGGCTGATTTCATTGTTAGTAACGCTGTTTATTGCAGAATGGTGAAGCGTTGCAAAAGTAGATTTTTTCCGTACATTTGCATTCGATTTCAGAGATATGTCAAAAGTAAAATACCGCTTCGATACCCACTCGCTGACTTACGAAAAAGTAGGATTCAGTTGGAAGAAGATTGGACTGAAAATGCTTTCCTCTCTGGCGATAGGAATTGTGTTTGCGGGTGTAACGGTATTTATTGCGTTTACCTATTTTGATTCTCCCAAAGAAAAAATGCAGAAGCGCGAAATTGAATGGATGACTTACCAATATGACATCCTCAATAAAAAACTCGGGCAAGTGCAAACAGTTCTTGGCGATATTCAGAAACGTGACGATAATATTTACCGAATGATTTTTGAAGCCGATCCGATTGCTGATGAAATCCGCAAAGCGGGATTTGGAGGTGTAGATAGATATAAAGAACTTGAAGGGTATGAAAATTCTAAACTGATTATGGAAAGCACGCAGAAACTCGATCAACTTTCCAAACAACTTTACATCCAGTCAAAATCGTTTGACGATGTAATCAAAATGGCGAAGAATAAAGAACAGATGCTTGCTTGTATTCCAGCCATCCAGCCCGTTTCAGGAAAAGATTTGAAGCATGAGCCATCTGGATATGGAATGAGAATGCATCCGATTTACAAGTATGAGAAATTTCATGCGGGAATGGATTTTACCGCGAACATCGGAACAAAAATTTATGCCACCGGAGATGGAGTTGTTGAGACAGCAGAATATGGTTCCGGATACGGAAATCACGTTGTGATTAAACACGGTTATGGATACGAAACACTTTACGGGCACATGGAAAAAATTGTGGCACGTATTGGGCAAAAAATAAAACGTGGTGAGTTGATTGGTTATGTAGGCAACACAGGTCTTTCTGCCGGTCCGCACGTGCATTACGAAGTTCACAAGAATGGCGAGCCGGTGAATCCTGTAAACTTTTATTATAACGACCTTACCCCTGCTGAGTACAAAGAGATGATTGAGATTACTTCACACGCATCGCAGTCATTCGACTAATCATTCTCGTCTAAAACCTCAGAAATTGTTTTTGCCGTGTCAAAATCCTTTTCTACATTTGACCATATTAATTTCCGATAACCTTTCATGAAATTTTTTTACACGAAATATTTTTTACTCTTCTTTTCTTTTTTCTCTCTTGCTGAAATTTCTTTTGGGCAAAACATTGCGATTAATCAAAATGGAAACCCTGCGGCTGATTGCGCAGTGCTTGATATAAACACTACCGGAGGAACTCTTGGATTGCTTATTCCTCGCGTGTCACTTACTAATACCTCCACCCAAACCATTTCGGGTACAGCCGTTGATGGTGTAATTGTATATAATACAAATAGTGCAATAGCCGGAACAGGAGCAGCCGGAACAGGATATTATTATTGGAGCACCGTTGCCACTGCCCACTGGGTAAACCTCGTTGACAACTATGCCCCCGGCTCAGCATGGATGTTGAGTGGAAATGGCAACACCACAGCAGGAACAGATTTTCTTGGAACAACTGATGGTGTAGATTTTGTAATTAAGACAAACGGAACAGAACGAATGCGAATAACTTCTGGCGGGCTTACAGGATTTGG
Source organism: Bacteroidota bacterium (assembly GCA_016213405.1). Taxonomy (NCBI): domain Bacteria; kingdom Pseudomonadati; phylum Bacteroidota; species Bacteroidota bacterium. The sequence continues at coordinate 6,209 of JACRAM010000103.1, read as the reverse complement.
AACAACGAATCCTATAACTACTACAGCAAATTATCTTCTAACTATAAAAACCAGCGCAACAATTCAGAATGGAATAGATATGACATTGTCTGGCGGAAGCGGCAAGGGCATCAATATCAGTTCGGCATCGGCAAGTTACGATGGCATATTGGTAACCAATTCTACTGCAAGCAATGGGCTAAATGGTATAGGGGCTGTATTATCAAATACAAATATTGTATCGGGTTATTCGGCTTACAGAACCGGAGGCGGATATAGTTATGGCTTATATGGTATTAACGGCACAAATGCTGCTTATGCAACTAATGCCAATACTTGGGCGGCATTTTTGCAAGGAAGAACAGTTATTTCATCCGAAAGTTCACCCACGTCTCCAATAGGAACTGATTTGGAAGTAAGAAATACTACTACTGGAGCAGCCGCTCCCGCTACAGTTTCATTAAGGCAAACAACTTCTCTTACGACTACTGGGAATGTTTTAACGAATTTAAATTTTGGAGATAATTATCAAAATAGTCCTCAAGCACAGATTCAGGTTATACGCGGAGCTTTTTCAAGCGGTTCAACAGATTTACCTACCGATATGCTTTTTTATACCACCCCCGATGCTTCTGCAGCCATGGCTGAACGAATGAGAATTATTAATTCCGGTCAAGTTGGAATCAACATGACTCCAACCATGCAACTGGATGTGACAAGTGCTTCTGCAACCGCAAGCGATGCTGCAATAAGAGGTATTTCTACTGGTACAGGAGTGACATTATATGGAGTGAAAGGAAGTGTTGCCGCAACTGGCAGCCTTTCATCCGGAGTTTTTGGTATTGCTTCTGGCACTGGACAAGTATATGGAGTGCTTGGACAAATCCCTAATTCTACAACTACTAACTCAGCAGGTGTGAGGGGTTTCGTAGCTCAAACTACTGGTGCTACTTATGGTGTAATGGGAGAGGATGCTTCTAGTGATGGAAATTCAGCCGGTGTGTTAGGTCAAGCAACTTCAACAACTGGAGCTGTGAATGGCGTATGGGGCACCACGCCAAGCACTTCAAATGGAGCAACAGGTGTATATGGAACAGCTACCGGTGCAAGTGGATCCACTTATGGTGTTCTAGGTCAGACTTCGAGTACAAGTTCGGGAGCATATGGAGTTTATGGAATTGCTACTGCAACATCCAATGTGGCTGCAGGTTATAATTCTGGACAAACATACTCAGGCGTATACGGATCTTCGAGTACCAATGGACAAGGATCAACAAAAGACATGTGGCATTTCGCAGTTCATGGTTCTTACTGCGATTGTGATGCAGTATTTTTTGGGAATAGATCGGGAGGAGTTTTGGGAGGCATTAAAAATTCTGCAGGCACTCTTCAACAGTGGGGTTCACTGGGCTACCAAGCATCAACAAATACAAGATATAGTGGTTATTTTTCTGCTGCAATTTTGAATGGTGGCGCGGGACGATATAATTCAACTTCTAATCTTAACGATGAAAAAACAGGCATTGGCATAGGTTCTTATGGCGGCTTAATGGGCGGATGGATTCGTGGAGATGTTTACGGAATGAATATTAAAGGAGAACGCTACAGTTTATATGTGGATGGAAAGCAATATACCAATGATGTAATCACACAAGTGAGCAATAACGGAACTGCCGAGCGTAATGTATCTTACGTTTCAACTTCAACAAGTGTAGATGTGTATGCTCGCGGAAGCGGAAAATTAGAAAACGGGAGAGCAACCATTTCTTTTGACAGAAATTATTCCACTCAATTATCTGTCGATGAAAAGGTCATGCTAACAATAACCCCTGTTGGCCCTTCCAACGGAGTTTATGCATCTGAAATTTCTCCGAAGGGATTTACAGTAATAGAAAATAACAACGGAACATCCAATGTAGAATTTTCATGGATTGCAGTTGGTGTTCGAAAGGGATATGAAAAAGTAGAACACCCTAAAGAAATATTGTCATCCGGCTATGATGAAAAAATGAAAGGAGTAATGTTTAATGAAAATGATTTGAAAAACTCCGGCACTCCAATTTGGTGGGATGGTGCTCAATTAAGATTTGACCCAATGTCCAAACAAGAGAACACAACAGAAAAATCTGATAGAACTATTGATGACCCTAAATTTGGCAATGAAATGACTCCTACTCCCGCAAATGCTACTCCTGAAAAACAAAATCCAAAATAAAATATTTTTTTTTATCTATTATTCATATTATTCGTAAGTAATTCAGTTGTAACGGATGCCTCCCTACAAAGAAAAAGAACCCGAAAAACTTTTCTACACCATTGGCGAAGTGGCGAAGATGTTCAAAGTGAATACATCTTTGATTCGTTTTTGGGAGAAGCAATTTGATATTTTAAACCCCAAAAAAAATAAAAAAGGCAACCGCCTTTTCACTAAACAGGATTTAGATAATCTTCATGTTATTTTTCACCTCGTAAAAGAGCGCGGTTTTACGCTGGAGGGCGCCAAGCAAAAACTCAAACAGAACAAAGAGGAAGTCGTCAATTCAGTTGAAATGGTAAAATCACTGAAGAAGGTTAAGGGATTTCTGATAGAGATGAAAGAAGCGCTGTAAGTTTTAATAATAGTTCCCCTCTTTTAAATAATTTACAACATAATCATTAATTCCTTCTTCAAAAGAAGAAAAATTTATATCGCATCCGGCACTTTTTAGTTTTCCCATTTTCGCTTCAGTGAAGTATTGGTATTTATCGCGGATGTCGGAGGGAGTATCAATAAACTCTATCTGGGGTTTTTTTCCAACAGATAAGAAAACACCATTCGCCAAATCTAGAAATGTTCTTGCAGTTCCTGAACCGAGATTGTAGATGCCTGAATTTTTCCGTGTGCGCAAACACCAAAGACAAACTTCCATTACATCTTTTACATAGATGAAATCGCGTAATTGCTTCCCGTCTTTGTATTTCGGATTATGTGAGCGGAAGAGTTTTACTTTTCCTGTTTCCTGAATCTGATTGAAGGAGTGAAAAATCACCGATGCCATTCTCCCTTTGTGATATTCATTCGGTCCGTACACATTAAAAAATTTTAATCCTGCCCAAAACCCCGGCTTCTTTTCTTGTTTCAGCACCCATTTGTCAAATTCATTTTTTGATTCTCCGTAAGGATTCAGTGGATGTAGATTTTCGATTGACGAATGGTTATCATCATAGCCCAACTCTCCTCCACCATAAGTTGCGGCTGATGATGCATAAACAAGTGGCAGTCCATATTCCACGCAAATAGTCCAAACATTTTTAGAAAAATTCAGATTGAGTTTATCGAAAATCTTTTTATCGAATTCAGTGGTATCGGTTCTTGCTCCTATATGAAAAATAAATTGCACCAGGCGATGATTTTCTCTCAGCCAACTCGGAAAAATATCGCGATGAACTTCTGTCGAAAAAGTTTTACCTGCAAGATTTTTGTTTTTGTTTGCTCTCGAAAAGTCATCCACCACTACCACATCCTTAAATCCTTCTCTATTTAGCTTGCTGACTAAACAACTTCCGATAAATCCTGCTGCTCCTGTTACGATTATCATAATTCAATTAGAAATATGTAATACTGTTCCGTCAAAAGCAGTTTGATACAACTTGAGCGGATTCGTTGCAGGACCTGAATTGGGAGAACCATCCGTAACAAGAAATTTAGAACCGCATTTGCTGTCCACCGCCAAAAGCCCGCTTGCATCTACCGTTACAGTGTTCCCCTCTTTGACATTGTAGGTGCAATGCCGGTCATAAGCCATGAATTCGTTTTGTGATTTTCGGTAAATAAGAATTCCTTTTGAACCGCCAGCCAAATAGGTGTATCCGGTAATTGCGTTGAGCGGAGAGAAAGCCGGGTCTGTTGTATAGAGATAAACATCTACATACACATCAGGAATTTCATTCTTGTCTTTTTTACACCCCCCGAATGAAATCAACAGAATGAAAAAAAAATGGACTATGTATTTCAAAACTTTGTTCATTACTCATTTGTGAAAACAAAACAAAGTTACGTTATTTTTATCTAAACTTGCTTCAATGAAAATCCTTATTCAACTATCTTTTTTCTTTTTGATTTTTGTTTCTATTCCCGTTATTGCACAAGACAAAGGCACAGACACTAAAACGGAAAAGAAAAATGATGTGGAAAGCGCCAGGATGAAGCGGAAAAAAGCTAAGGCGGAATGGAAAGCCAAACGGAAGCAGGATCGTGGGGATAAAAAGGCGGTGCGCCAGCACGAAAAACGATTGCAAACAAAAGCAACCCGCAAGCGTATGCATAAAGACCAACGCAAAGCCAACCGAACCAATCAGAACAAGAAACAATTTTTCCTTATACGGTTATTCAAGCCCAAACCGAGAACCGGTGCTTGGTAGACATCGATATAGTGCAGAAGGGAAGATGGCAGATGAAAACGCAAATGATTATTGACTGATGCCTAACAACTCTTTTATTTTTTCTTCCAGTTCGGGTCCTCTCAGATTTTTTCCTGCGATGTTTCCTTCTTTGTCAAGCAGGCAAGTAAACGGAATTGCTTCAAAACCATACTGCGATACAACTGACGATTGCCATTGCTTCAAATCGCTTACATGATTTTTCCAGGAAAGTTTATCTTTTGAAATTGCTTCAAGCCACGCCTCTTTTTTAAAGTCGAGCGATACGCTGAAAATATCCAGCCCTTTATCTTTGTATTTATTATAGAGCAAAACCATAAAAGGATTTTCCGCCCTGCAGGGTTTGCACCACGATGCCCAGAAATCAACAATCACAATTTTTCCTTTCAGCGAAGAAAGTGAAATTGATTTTCCATCCTTGTCATCCAATGTAATTTCAGGAGCGAGACTTCCAACAGCAAGTTTTTTCTTACTGTCCACATATTTTTTGAATCCTTTCAGATTTTCCACGTTAGGATATTTCGCAGTGAGCGCATCAGATACTTTTATGAAATAAGCGATGTCTTTATCGGGACTCAGCATCTGCACGGCTGCAAGCGATGCGAACGAAGAAGTATTTTCATTAACAAAATTTCGAATGTATTCATTTGTTTCGTCAGCGAGTTTTCGGTAGTCCTCGGAAAAGGAATTAAATACAGGTTCAAGCATTTTTGAAATTGAATCAAGAAATAATGAATCAGGAGTAGTATTCAGATACGCTTCATAAACGCGTCTGAGAGAATCCTGTTTCATTCTGCTGGATTCCATTTTTTTGAAATTCTTTTTTGTGAAATCATTAAAATGAAGAAGCGTTTCAGAATCTTTTGAACCGGTTACCTTATATCCTTCGTTAAGATTTTTAGCATCTCCCTCAAAAGAAATATTTTCCGTGCTGTCGGCAATGATGGTTGCATAATTGGAAGATGAAATTTGTATACTGTAGAATCCTTTTTCAGGAACTTTTTTGATAAAAGTAAATTCACCTTTTTCGTTTACTTTCACTGAGTCAATTGTTTTTATTTCGGAAGAATTCACATCCACCAAAGAAACAAATTCACCGTTGCTGTTTGTAAGATTACCTTTTATCTGATAATTGGAATTTTCATTGTTGTTTCCGCAGGAATAAAACAGCAACAAGCAACAAGAAATAAGAAACAAGAGTTGGTATTTAGTTTTCATATGTTAAACTTTTATCTAAAATAATTTACGAAGATAGAAATTTATCAGGGTTTGAGATGCCTATCTTTGCCTGCTTATGAATTCGAAAACCGCGCTTGTCTTTGGTGCCACGGGATTGACCGGAAGCTATTTGTTAAAATGTCTGCTCAAAGATTCCCGTTATGAAAAAGTAAAAATCTTCATCAGAAGAGAAAATGATCTTCCTTCAAATAAAAAACTCGAAGTGCATATTGTTAAGATTTCTTCTTTAGAAAAATATACTGAACTTCTCAGAGGCGATGATTTGTTTTGCTGTTTAGGAACTACCATTTCAAAAGCAGGAAGCAAGGAAGCGTTCCGCAAGGTGGATTTTGAATACCCTCTGAAGGTTGCGGAACAGGCAAGCAAAAACAATATTTCTTCGTTTATTGTAATATCTTCTCTTGGTGCAGATATTAACAGTTCTAATTTTTATTTAATGACCCCGGCATGAACTCCCTGTGGTCTTGCCACAGGGATGAAATGCCGTTGCGCGAAGCGCAAAAGAGTATGTTTACTTCATGGTAGACACGAGCGAGGAGATATGGTACTGGCATCACAATGTATCGGAGTGT
>JACRAM010000102.1 GCA_016213405.1 Bacteroidota bacterium | reverse complement strand
CGAGGGGCGCGCCCCACATGAAAGGTAAGTTAACGGTTTATTATTACTTGATCAAGTTCACCTGCCCGTTGTAATAGTGTGATTTGCCAGAAAAATCGCGTAATTGGATTTTGTAAACATATACATCCTGCTGGGCGATTTCTACTCCTTCATTTGCCCCATTGGATAATAATCCTACGGGGTAAACTCTTCCATCCCAGCCGATGTTCAAATCATTTGTTTTGAAAATCTGGTTTCCCCACCGGTCGAATATGAGCATTTCGTATTCTGTGATCTCCATTCCTTTTCCGCTGAACACATCGTTAATGTGGTCGCCATTGGGAGAGAATGTATTGGGAACATAAAAAGTAAATTCGGGTTTCACTTCAATGGTTTTGATGATGGAATCAACGCACATGCCTGCGTTCAGGGTGACGAGTTTCACCGTATAAATTCCTGTCTGCGCATAAATATGATGAGGATTTTGCTGAGTGGAATTAGTTTCATCGCCAAAATCCCACAACCATTGTGTTGCGTTTATTGACTTGTCAAAAAATCTGAAATCAGGTTGAAGGATGCTTGTTTCGAGAGGAGGGTCTGAAATAAAATTCGCATCGGGAGAAGCTATAATGCCCACGGTGCAGAAAGTTTGCGCTGCAGCAGAACATCCGTAAGGAGAAGTCACTACTACATTCACATTATAGGAACCTGATTCCGTGTACGTGTGAGAAGGTACTGCAGAAGCGGAATGAGTTCCATCTCCAAAACTCCAATTATAAGTTGAACCATTGTTTGAAGAATTTGTATCGGAGAATTGCAGTGTTACCGCATCGCATCCAGTTTCATTTTGAGGAGCAAGATTTATCAGTGGAAGAGGATGAACCACCACCGTGGCAATTGCAGCAGCAGTGGCGCCACACACATTTGTAACGATTACAGAATAAGTGGTAGTTATTGTGGGAGAAACCGTAAAAGGTCCTGCTCCGTTTCCAAGGTTATTGCTCCAGTAATAATTGGTGGCGTTATTTCCTGAAACAGAAGCGGAGAGGGTTGCTGTTTGTCCAATGCAGATGGAAGGGGTTGCGTTCAATGTAACACTCATATTCATTCCGTATACATAAATCGTTGTTGTGCCCGTGCTTGTGCATCCGTTCGCATCGGTGATGATTACCGTGTAGGTGGTTGTGACACCCGGATTCACCGCCTGCGCGCTTCCGAATCCCACATTCGGAAGCCAGAAATAAGTGAAAGGCGAAGTTCCGCCTGATGTGCTGGCGCTGATGGTGAAAATATTGCCGGGACAAATGGTATCGTCAGGAGATGTGGTCACAAGAATTGCATCCGGTTGAGTTATCGTGATGGTATCAACTGCAGAACATCCGTTCGCATCGGTAATTGTTACAGAGTAATTTCCGCCAGAGAGGAAAGAAACTGATGATGTGGTTTGTCCGTTGCTCCATGCATACGTGTAAGGCGAAGTTCCTCCGCCCGCTGCTGCTGCTGCGGAACCATTGCTTCCGTGATTGCAGGAAACATTCTGAACAGACGAAATTGTTGAAGTGAGAAGTGCGGGCTGAGAAATTGTGACTGAATCAGTAATTGAACACCCGTTTGCATCTGTAACAATTACAGAATAATTTCCAGCTATAAGATTTGAGGAAACGGAAGTTGTTTGCCCGTTTGACCAGAGATAGGTATAAGAAGGACTGCCTCCTGCCGCTGCTGCTATTGCTGTTCCGTTATTCGTTCCGAAACATTGTGCAGGAATTGAAGTGATGGAAGAAGCAAGCGGGGAAGGTTGAGAAATATTTATTGAAGTGATGGAGGTGCATCCAGCACTGTCAAGAACTGTTACAATATAATTTCCTGCAGAAAGCCCCGTAGCAGTTTGTAACGTTTGCCCATTGTTCCACATATATGAATAAGGTGGAATTCCTCCGTAAGTAATAGCAGTAGCCGTTCCGTTGCTTCCCCCATTGCAGGAAACATTGGTAAGAGAAAAAATACTCAGCGCAATCTGCGCGGGTTGGTTGATGAAAACATTCTGAATGCTGGTGCATCCATTTGCATCCGTAACCGTTACAAAGTAATTTCCTGATGCAACTCCTGTTATCGTTTGCGTGGTTTGCCCTGTATTCCATGAATAAGAATAAGGAGCACTGCCTCCTGCCGCTACCACAGACGCTGTTCCATTACTCATTCCGAAACAGGTTACATCCTGCTGTGAAACTGAAGCGCTTAACTGTGCCGGCTGAGAAATCAAAACCGAATCAGACGTTACACAACCGTTAGCTGTAGTAACAGACACAGAATAATTTCCCGCAGGGAGATTTGTTGCGGTGGATGTTGTCTGCCCGTTACTCCATATATAGGTATAAGGCGATTGCCCACCTGTTGCGTTTGCGGTGGCGCTGGAATTATTTCCTCCAAAACAGGAAACAGGCGTTGAAGTAAGATTCAAGCTTGCAGGAAGAAATCCATTGTTCACGCTGACAGTATCCATTCCCATGCATCCTTTTGAATCGGTAACCATCACGGTGTAAGTTCCTGAAGGCAACCCACTGATGGAATTTGTTGTGCATCCGCAGGGAAACCATTGATATGTATAAGGCGGAGTTCCTGATGATGCAGTTGCCATCGCAGAACCATTATTCAATCCGCAATTTGCATTGGTTGAGATTGCATTCACATTCACTCCGTAAACTACAAGGCAAATCGCATATGTCAGACTTCCGTTGATGGGACAATTATTATCGGTAATCGTAAGCGTAAAGCAATGTGTTCCTATATCACTCATCGTTGGTGTCCAGGAAAAAGTTCCTGTAGGAAATTGCCCGCCACTTACGGTGAAAGTTGCATTAGAGATTCCATTGTTCCATGTGAGCGTGACTGTTTGTGTAGAGTCAGGATCGGAGGTATAAATATTAAACGAGATGGGATTTCCTGCGCAGGCTGTTGTCATGTACGCGCCCGTTCCGTTGATTCCGTTTATGAAAGGATAAGAGTTATTGCAGTTCATCGTGCGCAGTTGTATGTCGCGAATCACATATCCAACGAGCTGATTGTTTCTCCACTTCTTTACTTTCACTGCCAGAACAGTTACTTCAAGCATGGTAGGTTTCATATTGAGGTCACCCGTAATTGTATCAAATTGCATAGCGGGATTTGTGCTGAGCGGTTGAGTGGCTGTGTAAGGCGGTAAATAAATTATGGTTGATCCACTATAGCCGTTCATCGGAGTTACTAATTCATACGTGATAAAATCTCCATCCGGATCATTTGCACCGTGATTGAAAGTATAATTCTGATAAAGACAGACAAAAGGAATTGGTTTGGTTGTAAAGATTGGCGAACTGTTGCATGGAAAATTCAAATTGTCAAGCGTTGATTCAATATGAATGTTTTGTCCGCCAGGATTAACGATGGTTGTGATTGCAGCATTTCTGCAGCAATAATCAAAACTGAAAATCCAGTCGGTGGCAGGAGTAATGGTAACGATACCTTTATATACCCACTCCTGCACTCCGGGATAAGTTCCGCCCTGGCATTCAGTTAAAAGGTTTGCACACACAAGAGAAATTTCCTGGCCGGTTCCGGGGATCGGCTGAAGAGTGATATTAAAATTCTGACCGGAAGAAAGAGAAGCGCAATTGATAGTTGGAGCCGTGGGAGCGTTTACACCGTGGCAGTCGCGGTAGAAAGAAAGCGTAAGTTCATATTGATTTCCTCCAAGGCATTTGTAAGTGATATCAGCACCTTCAGAGTGACTTGCAAATACATCATTCTGTGACGTTGTCAGCGTTCCTATCAGGGTTATCAGGGGAATCCATTTTGTAAAAAATTTTGTTTTCATAACTTAATTTTTAACAGATTCATTATTCTTTTACGCATCAAATAAACTGAAGTTGGGAAAACAACCGTTTTTTAGACGAATTGAATGAAGTATGAAGCGAGACTGAACGAAATCAAGACGAACAGAAGAAAACTGTCGTTTAATGAAATTTAATAGGAAAAATGAACAGATTTTTTTCAGGAAATAAAATCAGGAGGTTTTCTCAACGAAATACATTTCAATTTCTCCTTTATTCTTTGCCGGAATTTTTCCGCGAAAGTCTGCCCTCACCCCAGTCCTCTCCCAAAAGGAGAGGAAGTTTAGTTGCGTATAAGTGACTCCTGAGATATTTATCTTCCCTGCTTCTCCGCTACTTTCCATTCTTGAGGCAGTATTTACCGTATCTCCCCAAATGTCGTAAGCGAATTTTTTATCGCCAACAACTCCAGCGGTGACGGGACCTGTATGAATTCCGATTCTAAGCTGCCATTGATTATTTCGTTCTTTCATCCATTGCTGAATTTCAATTGCTGCTTTTACAATATTTTCTGCATGATTGGCGTTTGGTGTGGGAAGCCCGCTGGCACACATATAAGCATCTCCGATAGTTTTTATTTTTTCTATGTTGTATTTAGAAATAATCTCATCAAACTTTTTGAAAAGAAAATCCAGTTCGCTTACTAATTCTTCAGCCGATAATTT
>JACRAM010000101.1 GCA_016213405.1 Bacteroidota bacterium | reverse complement strand
GGTCGAGGAAGTAAAAAGACGATTGAGAATTATATTCGTAATCAAGGTCGTCATAATGATGTCAAGCAGTTGAAACTTTTTGAATTGTGAAAAATAAAATAATAACGCCCTGCGCTCTTGGCGCAGGGTTCTTTACAATTTTTCTGATGGCGTTTGCTTTAGTTATTGCTTCGTAAGTTCTTTTGAAATTTTTCTTGTCAATATTTTTTTTGAACCTCTCTAAGTGTTTGATGTAAGTGCCAAGCGCCTTAGAAACATATTTTGAATTCTGTTCAAAGATGGGAGCCCACATATCAGGAGAGCTTTTTGCGAGACGAACGGTCGAAGCAAATCCTGATCCTGCCAGATCAAAAATTGTGGATGCATTTTTTTCCATTTCCAAAACGGTTGTCGCGAGCGCGAAAGAAGAAATGTGCGAGATGTGGGAGACATACGCCACATGCTTATCGTGTTCATCGGCATTCATGAAAAGCATTTTCATGTTTAGAGCTTCGCAGAGTTCGGAGACGCGTTCCACGACCCAAAGCGCGCTGTCATCCACACAAAGAATACATACTTTATTGTTGAAAAGATTTTTGATGGAAGCAGAAGGTCCGGAATTTTCTGTTCCCGCTATAGGATGAGTGCCTACAAATTGTTTTCTCTTCGGATGTTTTTTTATCGCTTTGCAGATTTGATATTTGGTTGAGCCGACATCCATCACCACGGTGGTTTCTCCTATCTTATCGAGAATGTGCGGAAGAAGTTTTGCTGTTTCGCTAACAGGAATTGCAAGGATGACTATATCTGAGTGCAAGGATTCATCCAATGATTTTATTTCATCTGCAATACCGAGCATCAGCGCTTGTTTGCAATGCTCAGAATTATTGTCCACGCCAATCACGCGGGAACAAAACCCTCTTGCCTTGAGGTCAAGCGCCATGGAACCGCCAATGAGTCCGAGACCGATTACCGTGATTTTCATATAGCAGTTTGTAGTTTGTGGTTATTGACTTTATTAAAAATACTTTTCACTTGCTGAATCGCTTGTTCAATTACGCTGACCTCACTGCAAAGAGAAACACGTATATATCCTTCTCCATTCTCACCGAAAATAAATCCCGGAGTGATGAAAACATTTGCTTCGTGAAGTAATTTTTCAACAAGAGCCCCTCCTAAATCCTCCCCGTTAGGGCGGACTTTTTGTTTTTGCTTTTTCTCCCCTCCTAATGGGAGGGGCAAGGGGTGGGCTACTTTCGCCCAGACAAACATTCCAACCTGATCAATGGTGTAGCCGCAACCAATAACAGCCAATAGTTCCCACACTTTTTCTCTTCTACGCTTGTATTCTTCATTTCGTTTGCTATGCCAGGATGGAAGATTATTCAGTGCTTCAATGGACGCTTTTTGTATAGGTAAAAACATACCCGAATCCACATTGCTTTTTACTTTTAGAATGGTGTCAATGTATTCTTTCTTTCCTGCAATCCACCCAACGCGCCAGCCAGCCATGTTGAAGGATTTGCTAAGCGAATTTAATTCAATCGCCACATCTTTTGCTCTTTTGTAATTCAAAATGCTTTTCGGTTTTCCGTTGTTGAGCACCATAGAATAGGGATTGTCATGACAGAGAAGTATTTTATGCTTCTTAGCGAATGCAATCAGTTTTTCAAAACATTCATCGGTTGCTTCCGCACCTGTGGGCATGTTCGGATAGTTCAGCCACATCAGTTTCACTTTTTTTAGATTCATCTTCTCCAGTTCTTTCAAATCAGGAAGCCATTTGTTTTTTTCTTTCAGACTATAAGCAATGATTTTTGTCTCACACATTTTTGAAACTGAAGAATAAGTAGGGTATCCCGGATCAGGAACAAGGACTTTATCTCCAGTATTCAGAAACGCAAGAGAAATATGTGTGATTCCTTCTTTGGAACCGAGCAGAGGAAGAATTTCTGTTTCCGGATTAAGTTCTGCTGAATAAATTTCGCTGTAGAATTTTGAAATCGCTTTTCTCAATTCCGGAATTCCCCTATAAGATTGATAGCCGTGGTTCTTTTGGTTTTTTACAGAGCGGATTAATTCTTCAATTGTATTTTCAGAAGGCATCATGTCCGGATTTCCTATTCCGAGATTAATAATTTTCTTTCCGCCCGTTTCTATTTCTCTTATCTGAGAAAGTTTCTCCGAGAAATAATATTCTTGCACATCGTTCAGACGTTTGCTTTGCTTGATAATCATGTTTTAATTTTCAAAAAATTTATTTCCTCTTTTATACTCGCCAAGAATTTTAAACTCATTAAGCGAGGGTTTGATAGCTGATAATGCGTTTTGATAATTATCATAACCCTCAAACTCCATGTCTATATGTATGTAATATTCCCATTCTTTACCAATAAGCGGAAGTGATTGAATTTTTGTGAGATTAATATCATGCTCGGCAAGTTTTGTAAGAACGCTTGCCAGGCTTCCTTTGCTGTGTGTGACGTTGAAACAGATTGATGACTTGTCAGGAATGTTAGAATGTTGGAATGTTGTAATGTTGTGTTGTTCTCCATTATTCCAATTTTCCAATATTCCATCTTTTCGTATTACTAAGAATCTCGTAAAGTTTTTCTTATGTGTTTCAATGCTTTCAGCAAGGGCTTGCAGGTTATAAATATCAGCAACATGAATTCCTGCGATGGCCCCAATACTTTTCAGATTATTTTCTGAAATCCAGCGCGCGCGCGAAGCTGTGTCATCGGCTTCGATGAGTTTAATGTGAGGATATTGCTCGAAGAATGTTTGGCATTGTAGAATAGCCATCGGATGAGAATGAACTTCTTTTATGTCTGCAATGGTTTGTCCTTTCAGTGAGAGCAGATTCTGTTGAATGTGCAGATAAACTTCGCCAATAATTTTAACTCCTGATTCTCTAAGCATTGCATAGTTTGGCAAAATTGTTCCCGCAACAGTATTTTCAATAGCTGTTATTCCGAAATCCGCTTTATCATTCATCACCAGATTGAACACATCTTTGAACGAAACGCATTCCATGCTTTGAATGTTTTCTCCAAAGTATTTCATTCCTGCAAGTTCGTGGAAGGAACCATGTGCGCCCTGAATCGCTACGCGATTTTGTTTTAGGTTTATGGTTTCAGATTTCATGTTCTTTTCGTTTTTTATTTCTTCTCCCTTTAGTGTCGGTGTAAACAAAAAACCCCTCTCGCTTTCACGGGAGGGGTTTGATGGCCTTTAGATAAAATGATTTTATCCTCCCGTTGAGAGTGTAGGATAAAACCAAAAATATGTTTGTGTTAATTTCATTTTCATTAATTGACTCAGCAAAGGTATAAATATATTTTAGTTAGGCAAATCCTATTTCATAGCACTTAATACATTTGTTCTTATTTATTATATGGCTATTTCATTCGATAATACTCAAGTTGCTTTTTCATCCCGGAGTGATAAAGATTTGAAAGGTTCCTATTGGCTTTTTCGCTTAATCAGTAATCCTGCGCTGGTTTCTATTGGAAAAGTTTTAACAAACATTGCACTTGCCATTCGCTTCCCTATCAAATGGATTGTCAAGCCAACCATTTTTCGTCAATTCTGCGGGGGAGAAACGGTGGAGGAGAGTCGAAAAAAAATTAATGACTTAGCACGGTTCAACATAAAATCGGTGCTGGATTATTCTGCAGAAGGAAAAGAATCTGAAGAAGATTTTGACAGGTGCACGGAAGAATGTATTTCCATTATCAACGAGGCAAAACACAATAGGAACATTGGATTTTCTGTCTTCAAACCGACAGGCATTGCGCGATTTGAACTTCTTGAAAAAGTAAGCGCTATCGGAATTGTCTTAACGGAAATCGAGAAAAAAGAATTCGATCGTGTTCACGAACGTTTCAACAGAATTTGCAAAGCGTCTTACGATACGGGCGTTCCTGTATTTGTGGATGCTGAAGAGAGTTGGATTCAACGGGCGGTTGACGGATTAATAAATGAAATGATGAAGTTGTACAATAAAGAAAAGGCGATTGTCTATAATACATTTCAACTTTACCGAACGGATAGATTGGAGTATCTGATAGATTGTTTTCTTCATGCTAAGAATGGGAATTATTTTCTTGGAGCAAAATTGGTGCGTGGCGCTTATTTGGAAAAAGAAAGAGAGCGTGCCCTGAAGATGAATTATAAATCCCCCATCAACGATACTAAAGAACTCACCGATTCCATGTACGATGGCGCCATCCGCTTCTGCATGGCGCATCTTGACAGGATTTCTTTTTGCTGTGCTTCACACAATGAAAAAAGTTCCATGCTTGCCGTTGAGTTAATGAAAGAAAAAAATCTTTTTGCCAACCATCCCAATATTTATTTCTCACAACTTCTCGGCATGAGCGACACTATCAGTTACAATCTTGCTTTGGCCGGATACAATGTTTCCAAGTATGTTCCGTATGGTCCGGTACGTGATGTGATTCCTTACCTCATCAGGCGTGCGCAGGAAAATACTTCGGTGAAAGGGCAGACAGGCAGGGAATTGGGATTGATATTGAAGGAAAGAGAAAGAAGAAAAAATTAACTTCTTCTTTTCTTCAACTGCTGATAATCCAAATAGTAAAGCACTTTGAGAGAAATGCTGTTTGTCTGAGGTGACTGCATAGTGTTTGAAAAATTATCTGAGTAATTCTTCGGAATTATCACTTCATCTTTTTCAATGGCATTTTTGTAAACGATGGAAATCAAACTTCCCGGAGCAAATTGCCAGGAGAACACCGCGTCAATTGTGAAGGCATTATAGCTGAAATTATTATTTCCGCTGTACGAGTAATTTCTCTCAATCATTCCGTCATCTTTTAACGTGTAATAACGGATGTATTCGCCTGTGTTCCAGTAATGGCGCGCATTGAGTGAAAAAGATAAATCATTTTTGAAAATATACCTCGCTGTGAGTGTGTTGATGTAGGTGTGAAGAATTCTTTCCCCATAAATTATATCCCCGTTAGTGTCAAGGTTTGCATAGCCAAGATTGTTGGGGTCGTAATTGAAATTGAACGCATACTGAAATGAAAGTTTATCATTTATCCTCAAACGCGGTTTTATCTGGCCGCCTATCGAAGGAGGAGATGGAAGATTGTAAATATTATTTTTCATAAATCCTCCTGAGTTAATATTGAAATCAAGAGCAAACGGCTTGTTGTAATTTGTATTGAACCCTGCATATTCATAATATCCTTCCAGATTGTGGGAAAATCTTCCTTCAACCCGCGGTTCATAATAATCATAAACTGCGTTTGGAAAAAATCCTCCTCCGCAAAATATCCCTGCGTAACTTTTAAACAAGGCAAATAAATTCATATTAAATGATAAATCTGTAGGAAGTTTTGTAGTGTAGTTGTAACCGTAATTTAAGTTCAGGTTATTAAATGAACGAAGCAAGGACTTCCATGGCTTGAAAATATTGTAACTGAGATTTGCATTGAAGGAAGAATAATTTGTAACAGCATAGTATCCCATATCGGTTCGGTCAAATGTTTTGCTCATGGTTTCGTGATAAATTCCGTATTGCCAGGTTCCGCTGATTTTTCGTATGCCGGCAGAATAAAAATATCCCATCTGGTCTGTAAAATTATCCGTGATCGTGTCGTTCCTTCTGAAAATCTGACTGAGATTTGTGGCTCCGTCAAAAGAAAACGTATTGTTCTTATCCTGAAAAGAAAATCCGGTGCCCGATACATTCGCATCGCGGTAGGAGTTTCCATCACGCATGACATTGGTGTTGACGAAATAAACGCTGGAGGAATTTTTCAACTGCTGGTCAAAGACAAATGCATTGTAATTTGTGAACGGCTCGGTCAGGATTTTTCTTGTCTTGCCTTCAGCATTTTTTATTTCTGCATATGTATTATCTGTCACTGCATTGAAAAGGCCAAACCCCATTCCTCCGTTTCCTCTGCCTGAAATTTTTGTCGCGTTCAGTAATTTTGCCTGTGAAGGATTTTTCTCAATGCTTTCTGTTGAATCAATCAGGTTCGGAACGGAATAAAATAAAGATGGAGTTTTCCCTATTCTTCGGGAATAAAATAACTGGTCTTTATTAAACAGATCAACTCCTTCTTTAAAGAACGGACGGTTATCTTCATAATTCACTTCGCGGTAAGAAAGATTTTTCACTTTGTCGTCACTCTTCACCTGCCCAAAATCAGGGAGTAAAGTCATATCAAGCGTAAAGCGCTCATCCAATCCGTATTTAATATCTGCTCCGGCATTGTAGGAAAATGAATTTGAATAATTGTACGTTCCATCGGTATTGTATTCAGGAGAGGTTTGATAATATCCTGAAATATAGGGCGTGAGCGAAAGGCGAAGCGGTGGTGTGATGTTTGAAATTCCTTCCAGAGTTCCCCAGTATTTCTGGGTGTTGGCTTTTCCTGAAGGAGTGAGGCACCACTGGTCAAACTCGCGGGTTCTTCGTATGTCGCGTGTTAATTGCAATCCCCATTTCTGTTCTTTCGTGCTGGGAAAACGAATAGCAGAATACGGAATTTTTATTTCGACACTCCATCCGTTGCTGAGGATTTTCACTGCGCTCTGCCAAACGGCATTATATGTATAGTCGCTGAAGCGCCAGTCGGTTTGCACGCCCGAAGCATACACGCCAAAGTCATACGCATCCTGACGGGTATTATACGGGTCAATCACAAAACGGAATTTATCTGCATTCAATCCTTCATCGTCTCTGTTCCCTAGTTCGTGTAGAATGCTGTCTGGCGCAGTATCGTACAACATTGCTCCAACATAAATCGCCACGTTGTCGTAGAGAATTTTTATTTCAGTTTTTTGCGAAACCTTTCCTCCTTCGCTGGGAGAGTTCTGAATGAAATCGGAAACCGACTGAGCATTTTTCCATACTTCATCATCCAGCATGCCGTCAATTTTAGGGGATGAAGTTATTCGCGTTGCATTATATGTTTTGAGGGAATCCTGCGCGTGAACATTAATAAAGAAGAAGAGAAGAAAAAAGCAGAGGAGAATTTTTTTCATATATGCAAAAGTATGTTGAATTACAGAACGAAGACACTCCTTAACATATTTTAACAAAATTCTTGAAATATATTATCTTTGATAAATCATCGACTGCTCAATGGAACAGAAAGTTATCCCTATAAGAATCGGTGAAGTAATTTTATATTGCGAACAGCTTGTGCTCGTAAAACTGATTCACGATAATGAAATTACTTTGGCGGATGTGAAAGAGCAGATTGAGGCAGCGATAAAAATTTCTGACGGAAAAGATTTTGCTGTCATCCTTGACGGTGGATTAACGCTTGATGTTTGCGATGAAGCCATGACCTATGCCGCGCGTTATAAAGATGAACGATGGAAAGCATTTGCTATAGTTGTCCGCTCTCTTTCAGAACGATTGTTTGCTAACTACTACTTGATGTTTAAAAAGCCCGTGCGCCCTACCAAAGTTTTCACTACTCCGGCAGGCGCAGAAAAATGGTTGAAAAAATTTGTGAAGGTTGATGTGCCTGTGAAATACGAAATCTGATTAGTTACATCTGCAGGTATCTTTCTCTAATCCTAAATCAATTGCTGTTACCACTTTTGTGGTGAGTGTGTCGCAGGAAGCAAAAACAATTCTTACATTCTGTTTATCAGCAGTTGTTCCGTCAATCGCGTAGGAAGGGCAGCGCGCTTGTCCTGAACTTGTTTCAGGATGCGGATGGCTTTCGGAAAAATTTACGTTTCCGTTTTTTAATATTTCTCTGACTTCCTCTTCGCTGATGGCTCTGCATTTCATCCTGCATTGAGCATGTTCTGTAAAGACAAGATTTCCTTTCATCAATTGCTCCCTCACTCTGTTTTCGGGAAACCAATAACTCCGGTTTCTTCCTCTTAAAAGAATGAAATAAACCATTACGCACCCAATCAGAAATCCGTAGATGTAAAGGCGAATGCGTTTTGGAGTTGTCATTGGTCATTGGTCATTGGTCATTGGTCACTACTAATGACTTAATGACTAATGACGGCTGTTGGTTTTAAAATGCAGCCAGCAGTAAATTAATATCCTTGGATGGAATTCCGAAAAGGTCTCCGAGATATTTATTGGTGAGCATTCCGTTGTAGATATAAATTCCTTTGCGGAAACCTGCATCATTCTTAAGCATACGGTCAACGCTTCCGTTCTCCGCAATGTTCATCAGCAAAGGACCAAAGATGGTGCTGAACGCATAAGAGGCGGTGCGCGAAACACGTGAAGCCACATTGGGAACACAGTAATGTATCACACCGTGTTTTCTAAAAATCGGCTGCGTATGATTGGTTACCTGCGATGTTTCAAAACATCCGCCTTCGTCAATGCTCACGTCAACAATCACTGAACCGTTCTTCATATCCTTCACCATTTCTTCTGAAACTACACAGGGCGTTCTTCCTTTTGTGGCACGGATGGCGCCAATCACCACATCTGCGGTACGCAAATGTTTTTGCAAAACTCTTGGCTGGATGACGGAAGTGAAGATGCGTCTGCCGAGCGCGGTTTGTATTCTTCTTAACTTGTAAAGCGAGTTGTCAAAAACTTTTACGCTGGCGCCAAGACCAATCGCGGCACGTGCGGCAAATTCCCCCACGGTTCCTGCTCCAAGAATTATTACTTCGGTAGGAGAAATTCCGGAAATACCTCCGAGAATTAAACCGGGACCGTTGTTCACGTTGCTGAGATATTCCGCGGCAATGAGAATGGAAGCGCCTCCGGCAATTTCTCCCATGGCGCGGATGACCGGAAAAATCCCTTCCTTGTCCTGAATCCATCCGTAAGCGATGGCAGTAATCCGTTTGTTCATCAATGCCCTCATAAACGTATCCGACTGCATGGAGAGATGAAGCGTGGAAAGCAATATCTGCCTTGGCTTCATCATCTCGATTTCTTTTTCAGAGGGAGGAGACACTTTCAGGATGATTTCGGCTTTGTAAACTTCTTCGGCAGAGTGGGCGATGTGCGCGCCTGCTTCGGAATAATCGGTATCAGAAAAGTTAGATGCTTTACCAGCGTTGGTTTCAACCACCACTCTGTGCCCGTTATTCACCAGCACTGCCACCGCATCAGGAACCAGCGCCACACGGTTTTCCTGGAAAGAGATTTCTTTCGGAATTCCTATATACAAACTGCTTTTTCTTGTTGCTACTTCCAGCATTTCTTCCTGCGGAAGCAAAATGCTGATGGGAATATTTCTTGAAGAATGTTCTTTTTGTTTCATGAGGAAATTTCAGGTTACAAGTTTCAGGTTGCAGGTTGAAACAAAAACAAAATCAGCCACCTTCTAACTTGTTTTGTGAAACGAATTTACGAAAAAAATTTCAGGAAAGAGAAATAATTCTTTCACCATTCTTAACTTCTATCTTCACTCGCAGGCAATCTTCGGGAAGCAGGCGCTCCATTTTTTCAGGCCATTCGATGAAGCAATAATTTCCGCTATAGAGATAATCTTCATAGCCGATGCCATAGATTTCGGATTCGGATTTCAGGCGATAAAGGTCAAGGTGGAAAACAGCCGAAGCCCCTCCTAAATCCTCCCCATTAGGGAGGACTTGAGTTTTTTCTCCTCCCCCAATGGGTGATGTTGGGAGGGGGCTTGGTATTTTGTATTCATTCACCAGCGCAAACGTAGGACTGCTTCCTTTATCCGTTACGCCAAGCTGCTTGCAGAGTTCTTTAATGAGCGTGGTTTTTCCTGCGCCAAGTTCTCCGTAAAAACAAAAAATCTTTTTCTCACCAGCAAATTCAAGAATTGCTTTAGCTGTTTGAGGAAGTTCAGAAAGGTTTTTTAAGGAAAGGGTTTTCATCTCACTTCTAACTTCTTTTACCATTTATCTGGATTTTGAGAAGTATGAAAAACCGAAATGATATAAACTGTTTTTACTTTTTCATCCAGAATGAAATGTATCATAAAAGGAAACTTTGTCATTGGTAAACATCGAACATTGCTGTACCTGATTTGAAAGAAAGGATTTTTGCTGATAAAAGCAATGTGCTTTGAAAGGGACAGCCAGAACTTTTCTCCTAAGCCAATTTGTTGCTTGTCATAATAATCAATGGCTTGTTGAATATCGGATTGCGCTAACTCCTCAAAAATAATTTCAAACGACATTACTTACTCACTTTATATCTGATATTCTTCTTAACCTTTTCCCATGGAATAAAATTTTCGGGTTTGGCATTTTTAATACGTTTTAATGTTTCCGTTTTGTGCCATTCGGGGATAGAAAAACTTTCTTCACTTTCAATTTTTGCTTCAGGAATATGTTTAAAGAATTCTATAAATGTGTTGTAAAAATTTTCCGGAATGCTGATGGTAATGTGTTTCATGGTATATGGTTTTACTATATCAAAGATACGAATTCTTTTTTTCTTCCCTTTTCTCGAACGACAAAATTTGCTTTTATGACTTGTTAGAGTTCAGAAAGGTTTTTTAAGGAAAGGGTTTTCATTGCCGGAACAAAGTTAATTCTTAATCCCACAGGTAATAATATGAAGGAAAGTAGGTTTGCATCAGTGCCCAGAAAACCTACGGGGTTAAACTCCGTAGGAGTTATATATTAATAGAAGAACAATCATAAAAGTATTCGGGCTGTTTGCGTGAGGGATAGAAGCGGAAATCCTTTGGCGAGTAGATTCTTCGCTCCGCTCAGAATGACAAAGCCAAAGATTGTAGCGGATAGCCCGACCTGAGTCATCGAAGGGCACGCCCAAATAATAATTCAAAAACTTTTCTGTGAGATTGCTTCGTCATCCCGAAACGGGATTCCTCGCAATGACGTACGACAACTACTTCGCACTTAGCGTCACAAACGGAATAATCATTTCTTCGAGAGAAATTCCTCCGTGCTGAATGGTGTTGCGGTAGTATTGCACGTAATGATTGTAGTTGTTGGGGTAAGCGAAAAATTTATCCTGCTTGGCAAAGATGTACGTGGTGCTCACATTGATGCGTGGAAGAAAAACATCATCGGGGTTTCGCACTTCCAGCACATCGCGTTTTTCGTAACTCAAACTTTTGCCCTGTTTATAACGCAGGTTGGTAGAAGTGTTTCTGTCACCAACAACTTTTGATGGTTCCGTTACTCGAATGCTTCCGTGATCGGTGGTGATGACGAGCAAACCTTTTTTTTCTGCAATGTGTTTGATGATGTCGTGCAGCGGTGAATGTTCAAACCACGAAACGGTGAGCGAGCGATACGCTGCTTCATCATCGGCAAGCTCGCGTATCACTTCCATTTCGGTGCGCGCGTGCGAGAGCATATCTACAAAATTATAAACGATTACGTTTAATTTATTTTGCATGAGGTTGCTGATGTTGTCCGCCAGTTTTTTTCCTTCGTTGAGATTTAATATTTTGTGATACGAATGTTTGATGTCTTTTCCCCAGCGTTTCAGTTGAGAGGTCATGAACTCAGGCTCAAATTGATTTTTGCTTCCTTCATCTTCTTCGTTGCGCCATAAATCAGGATGAAGCTTTTCTATCTCGCTCGGCATGAGTCCCGCGAACAATGCGTTGCGCGCAAACTGCGTTACCGTAGGGAGAATGCTGTAGTAAAGCGATTCTTCTTCCACTTTAAAGAGTTCGGAAATCTTCGGCTGAATCATTTTCCATTGATCCCAGCGCAGGTTGTCAATCACTAAAAGAAAAACATTTTCTTTTCTTTCGAGAAGCGGAACAAGTTTGTTTTTCAGAACGGTGTGTGACTGAAGCGGGGGATTATTCTTGCCATGAAGCCATGCAACATAATTGGCGTCAACAAATTTGCTGAACGCTGAATTCGCTTCCTGCTTTTGCATGGAGAGCATATCAGACATGCTTTCATCGTTAGATTTTTCCAGTTCAAGTTCCCAGTAAACTAATTTCTTGTAAACATCTTTCCATGTTTCCGCGTCAAGGCGGTCGCTGAGCGACATTCCTATCTGGCGGAACTCCTGCTGGTAATTCAACGTTGTTTTTTCCGAGACAAGATGTTTGCCTTCCAATATTTTTTTCAGCGAAAGAAGAATCTGATTGGGATTAACGGGCTTAATCAGGTAATCAGAGATCTTTGAGCCGATGGCATCTTCCATTATTTGTTCGGCTTCGCTTTTGGTAATCATCACCACGGGCAAATCGGACTGATGATTTTTTATTCTTGCTAGGGTTTCCATCCCGCTGAGTCCGGGCATGTTTTCATCAAGGAAAACAATATCAAACGCTTCTGCTTTTATCATTCCCACGGCTTCGTCACCGCTTTTTGCAGTCTTCACTTCGTATCCTTTTTCTTTCAGGAAGAGAATGTGCGGCTTGAGCAAATCAATTTCGTCATCCGCCCAGAGAATATTCACTTTGTTCATATGGTAAAGTTAGTAATAATGAATTTCGGAACGTTGAACACCATGGAATATTGGAAGGATGGAAAAATGGAATAATGAAAAAGTAAATTCTTCCAACATTCCAGTATTCCATCCTTCCATTCTATTATCTTTGTGAAAAGAAATTTCCATAGCATTAACGATGTTCATCAAGAAGCAGATAATCTTCAACGACCCCATTTACGGATTCATCACCGTGCCTGATTCATTGATTCTGCAAATCATTAATCATCCTTACTTCTTGCGATTGCAAAGGATTCGCCAGCTGGGATTAACAAGTTTGGTTTATCCCGGAGCATTGCATACTCGTTTTCAACACGCGATGGGAGCCATGCACCTCACGATGAAAGCGGTGGAGACGCTGCGTTCGAAAGAAATTGACATAACGGAAGATGAGGAGAGAGGAGTTTTAATTGCGGTGCTTTTGCATGATATAGGACACGGACCTTTTTCTCACGCGCTTGAGCACAGCATTGTGGATGATATTTCGCACGAAGATATTTCAGAACTATTTCTTGAGAAACTCGATAAAGAATTCAAAGGACAGCTTTCTCTTGCCCGGAAAATTTTCAGCGGCTCTTATAAAAAGAAATTCCTGCACCAGCTTGTGTCAGGACAGTTAGATATGGACAGACTGGATTACCTGAACCGCGACAGTTTTTTCACAGGAGTTTCTGAAGGAGTTATCAGTTCTGACCGCATTATCAAAATGCTGAATGTAATGGACGATGAACTGGTGGTGGACGCGAAAGGAATTTATTCTGTGGAGAAGTTTATCATAGCAAGAAGATTGATGTACTGGCAGGTGTATTTGCACAAGACAGTGCTTAGTGCTGAATTCTTACTTGTTAAGATATTGCAAAGAGCGAAGGAAATAGCAGGTAATCAGTTATCGGTTATCGGTAAACGGTCAAATGCAAAAACCAAAAACCGATTACCGATTACCGATTACCGCCTCTTTTGTACTCCTGCACTTGAAACTTTTCTTTACAGTTCTATCGGAAAACAAAACATCCTCTCTCACCTCGATGACTTTGCATTGCTTGACGATTCTGACATTTTCGTCTGCGTGAAAGCGTGGATGAAGAGCGATGATTTTATTCTTTCCACTCTCTGTACAAACCTTGTGAACCGAAAACTCTACAAAGTGATTATGCAAAATGATTCGTTTGATGAGAAAGTGGTGGATGACTTGAAAAAGAAAGTGCAGAAGAAATATAAGCTGAGCGCAACTGAAGCAGATTATCTTGTCTTCTCTCAGGCAGTTTCAAATGACGCTTACCGTCCTGATAAAATCAGAATTAACATTCTTTATAAGGATGGAAAAATTGCCGACATCGCTCAGGCATCTGACCAGGCATATCTTGCCGGATTGAAGACGGTGAAGAAATACTTTTTGTGTTTCCCGAAGGAGATTGTTTGATTGTATTTTCCTCATTTTTTGTATCTTCGTAAAAAGAATTCAAATGGAAACAACTTTTCGTATAAAAACATCTGACATGGACAAAAAGTTTTTGGATATGCTGAAAAAACTTTTTAAAAAGAAGGAAATAGAAATTACTATTACCGATGCGGATGCGGATGAAACTTCGCAGTTATTGAGCGATTCAAAAAACCGCACTCATTTGATCGAGGCGATAGAAGAAGTAAAACGCAATAAGAATCTTGTCAGTTTTTCAGGAGATGAATTTGAAAAATACAGCAAGTCATTATTGAAAAAATGAGAACTGTTGTATTTGCTTCCCAGGCAAAAAAGGATTTTGATGAATTGGCTGAAAGAAACCCAAAAACATTTCGGAAAATTCTTTCACTTATTCAGGACATAGATAAGAATCCATTTGCAGGAATAGGAAAGCCGGAACCTCTCAGACATCAACTTGCCGGATTTTGGTCAAGACGGATTAATCACACAGACCGTCTTGTTTATCAGATTTCTCCTCAAAACGAAATTGTCATTGCAAGTTGTAAAGGACATTACAGCAGATGATAAATCTTGCCGGATTGAAAACGATGAAGAAATACTTCCTTTGTTTTCCTAAAGAATTAGCTTAGAACTAAACATTTCCTCTTAATAATTCCCCTCTTTATTCTTGCTCATAGCAATTTAATTTCTCTAAATTTGCGCCACCGATTACACCGATGGATGAAAAAGATTTCACCGATTGAATTATCGGTGTAATCAAAATGGTAATCGGTGTAATCACAAAGTATGGAATACAAAGCCAGCCAGATTGCGTCTCTTTTAGGAGGTACAGTGGAAGGAAATCCTGACGCTGTTGTGAGCACGCTTTCAAAAATCGAAGAAGGAAGAATTGGTTCACTTTCGTTTCTCAGCAATCCTGCTTACAATTCTTACTTATATACAACGGATGCTTCGGTGGTGATTGTCGGAAAAGATTTTACCGCTGAACAACCACTCAAAAGAACCTGTACGCTGATTCGCGTAGAAGATTCCCGCATTGCCTTTGGCAAACTGCTGGAGATGTATCAGAAATCTAAGAACAACAAAACAGGAATTGAACAGCCATCGTTTGTTTCTAAATCTTCTACTCTTGGCAAAGATGTTTACGTGGGTGCATTTGCTTACGTGGGAGAAAATGTGAAACTCGGCAATAACGTAAAACTTTTTCCGAATGTTTTTGTGGGGGATAATTCAGTAATTGGCGATAACACTACTATTTATTCAGGTGCAAAAATATATCACGAATGTGTTATCGGAAAAAATTGCACGCTTCACGCGGGAGTGGTCATCGGTAGCGATGGTTTTGGTTTTGCTCCCAACAAAGACAGTAATTTTAAAATGCAGCATCTTGGCAATGTAATTATTGAAGACAATGTTGAGATAGGATCCAACACTACAATTGACCGTGCAACGCTGGGTTCTACCATCGTCCGCAAAGGTGCGAAACTTGACAATCTCATTCAGATTGGTCACAACGCTGAGATTGGCGAGAACACAGTGATCGTTGCGCAAACTGGAGTTGCGGGCTCAACAAAAGTCGGAAAGAACTGTATCATTGGCGGACAAGTTGGAATTGTCGGACATATCACTATTGCAGACGGAACCAAGATAGCTGCTCAGTCGGGAATCGGAAATACTATCAAAGAAGAAAATACAACCGTGCAGGGCTCTCCGGCATTTTCCATAGGGGAATACAAGCGTTCTTATGTTTTGTTTAAGAACTTTCCTGATGTGAATGACAGAATTAATTCTCTTGAGAAAATATTGAAAGAGTTAAAGGTATCAGTAGAAAAATAATATTAGAATAATGTTATTCTCAGCGTCCTTTGCGTCAACCTCTGCGTTCTCAGCGGTAAAAAACTTAACCGCAGAGTGCGCAAAGAAAAATCAGCGCAGAGAACCGCAGAGAATAACAAAAATATTTTAAAATATGCCTAAACAAAGAACAATCAAAACTTCTGTTACGGTATCTGGAGTTGGTCTTCATACGGGAGAAAAGGTATCCTTAACGTTTCGCCCCGCCCCTGAAAACCATTGGTATAAATTTCAGCGGGTGGATTTGCCGAACAATCCTGTCATAGATGCAGATGCGGACAATGTCGTTTCTACTGATCACGGAACCACGCTTGAAAAAGACGGAGCACGTGTGCATACAACAGAGCATGTTCTTGCCGCTCTTGTCGGAAAGGAAATAGATAATTGCCTGATTGAAGTTACTGGCCAGGAAATTCCTATCATGAACGGAAGTTCCATGCCTTTCATTGAAGCATTGGAAAAAGCCGGAGTTGTTGAGCAGAATGCTGAGCGTGTTTATTTTGAATTGAAATCGATTCTCACTTATGAAGACAATGTAAAAAATGTTGAGATGCTTGCTGTTCCGCAGGATGAATTTCGTTTAACGGTGATGGTGGATTACAACTCAGAAGTTCTCGGCACACAGCACGCGCACATATATAAAGTAGGAGAGTTCAAAGAAGAAATAGCCAAGTGCCGCACATTTGTTTTCCTTCACGAACTCGAAACGCTTCTTCAGCATAATTTAATTAAGGGCGGAGATTTGGATAACGCCATTGTACTCGTTGATAAGCCGGTGCCTGATGCTGACCTTGCTCACCTTCGTAAAGTTTTTAATAAACCGAATGTGGAAGTGAAGGGCAGGGGCGTGCTCAACAATACCACGCTTCATTATTACAATGAACCTGCGCGCCATAAACTTTTAGACATTGTTGGAGATTTAGCTCTTATCGGAATGCCCATCAAAGCGCACATACTTGCCGCCCGTCCGGGGCATGCGGGCAATGTTTCCTTTGCGAAAAAAATAAAAGAACTGATTAAAAAGGAAAAAAATAAAAAAGTTGTTCCTCAATATGACATTAACAAATACCTGTTAGATATAAATGAAATAACGAAAATATTACCCCATCGCCCACCCTTCTTGCTGATTGACAAAATACTTGAACTGAGTCCAACGCATGTGGTGGGGATGAAAAATGTTACGATGAATGAAGAATTTTTTCGCGGACATTTTCCCGGCAACCCTGTCATGCCCGGTGTGCTGCAGGTGGAAGCAATGGCGCAATGCGGTGGCGTGCTGGTGCTGAAAACAGTCCCTGATCCGGAGAATTATCTCACTTATTTTTTAAAAATTGATAATACGCGTTTCAAGAACAAAGTGATGCCGGGCGATACCATTATTTTTGTTCTTCATCTTCTCGAACCCATCCGCAGGGGACTTTGCCACATGAAAGGCACAGCATATGTAGGAGATAAGATTGTGATGGAATCTGAAATGATGGCTCAGATAATTAAGATGAAGGACATCCCTGCATCAGTAAAAACCCCTGTGCCTGCAAATTAATTTCTACCTCACGGAGCTATGAATAATTTGTAAGTTCGTGCTTCAGAGAAATTAACTATGAGTAATTCATTCATTCATCCGGAAGCAAAACTTGGCAAGAATGTAACTGTTGCTCCTTTTGCAGTAATCAATGCAAACGTAGAAATCGGTGACGATACATGGATTGGTCCTCACGTTACCATCATGGAAGGCGCGCGCATAGGGAAGAACTGCAAAATATTTCCGGGTGCGGTGATTTCTGCTATCCCGCAGGATTTAAAATTTACGGGCGAAGAAACCACCGCAGAAATTGGCGACAACACGATCATCCGCGAATGTGTTACGGTGAACAGAGGAACAAAAGACAAAATGAAATCTTCCGTGGGCAGCAATTGCCTGCTCATGGCATATGTGCATGTGGCGCACGATTGCACCATCGGCAATAATGTTATCCTCGCCAATCTGGTTACCCTTGCCGGGCATATCACCATTGATGACCATGCAATACTTGAAGGATTGGTTGCTGTTCAGCAATTTATTCACATCGGAGCGCACTCCTTTGTTACCGGTGGTTCGCTGGTCAGAAAAAATGTGC
This sequence comes from Bacteroidota bacterium, assembly GCA_016213405.1. NCBI lineage: Bacteria > Pseudomonadati > Bacteroidota > Bacteroidota bacterium. Next base: position 1,473 of record JACRAM010000101.1, on the reverse strand, counting down.
CGCCATTTGTGAAAGCCGCGCGCGAACCCCTTTCCTATATCGGAGTAAATTCAGTCGGACTGAGAAGAAGAGGTTTCTCTCCCGAACGCATTTTGCAGATAGAAGATATTTACCGCACCATTTATGTAAGAGGATACAATGTTTCCAACGCCTTGAATATTGTAGAACAGGAAGCTCCCGCTTCGGCAGAGAAAGAACTTATTGTCAGATTTATCCGCGATTCTAAGGATGGAATCATCAGGGGAATTACTGCCTGAAAAGTAACTGATGCATTTATTTTATCTCACCACCACCATCTTCTTCCCAATCATTCCCTCCGTGCCGACTTCGCAATTGTCCACGGTGAAAGCAATTGTCTGGGCGCGCGCAACGAACAAGAGAGGAATTATTTGTCCGCGATTATTAATTTGTCTATTGCGATGACTTTGTTGTCTTGTGTTAAGCGAAGAAGATACAGTCCGCTTGGAAGATTGTCGCGATTGAAAGTGATTGTCTGTCCCCGAAGATTTTTTATTTGCGCAACTGTCTGCCCGAAACAATTGTCTACTGTGAGAGTTGCGTTGATTAATTGAACTTCTGTCTGCAAAGTTGTCTGTGCGGAGAAGGGATTAGGTGACAGTTTAGGTGTTTTAGTAATTGGTTCAACGACATTGACAGGATTTGTCAATGTAGTGCAATTATAATTTATTGGATATTGTGCGCTGTCATGATTGAAGCAGAAAAAATTACAACCTCCATCAGGATAAATCCACCGCATGTTATATAAACCAAAAAATACACTTCCAATACCTTCAATTAATGTGTCTGTAACAAATGAATCTTCTACTGTAAATCTTTTATGATACTTATTACCTACTAGAACAGAATCAATTGTTTTTACAATGAACATACCAGAATTTGAATATGTTGGTGGAACGGTATCTCCAAGATTTAAATTAAAATCATATAACAAGGTGTCTCCAAACATGTATATATAAACTTTCTTTTGCAAGGAATCTTGTCTGATGGCACAATCATAATAAACATTGTAAGATTGATAAACTGGATTTGTCGGTGGATTCCAACAAGAATAAGCTGTATAACCTGCATGATAAATTTTATGATAGGTGTATGCGCCAATAACTGTATCTCCATTGATGTATAGAGTTCTGTAATCTTCATTCATGCAAGTGTGTGAAGGATTTAATCCGAAGCAACGCTCATTCCAAGATGCATTGCTGTCGGGAAAGGGATGATACACCGCTGTCTGCCCGTGCGCAACTGCCAGGATTAGAGAGACTGTCAAGCCGAGAAGAACTTTTTTCATTGGCTTTGAATTACTGTAAAGATACAAAGTTACTCGTATGTTTGCGAAATTAAATAAACTAGTGCAACTAAAAGAAAAAAAGAGTGAGAGCAATATGCGTTACAAAACAACCCTTGAGGTATGTTCGTAGACAGAGAATCCTCACTCTTTTTAAAACTCTTTAAAGT
>JACRAM010000100.1 GCA_016213405.1 Bacteroidota bacterium | reverse complement strand
TGGAAGAATAAAGTAAAATATTGTTTTTCAAATACTTTCATTAATCGTCCCCAAAGCGCAACCATTGTCAATTTGAACGGTTTGATTTTATTAGTAACACTCGCAATGACGTTACTCTTTTTTTAGCGTAAAAGAAAATACTGAGCCAGCACCTTCGGTGCTCATCACGCTTATGTTTTGCCCGTGTGCTTCAAGAATGTGTTTTACAATTGAGAGTCCGAGTCCGGTTCCTCCCTGTTCACGGGAACGGGACTTATCCACGCGATAAAAACGCTCAAACACTCTGTGCAAATGCTCTTTTGGAATTCCGATTCCGGAATCTGCAATATCCACAATTATTTTTTCTCCAGCGTCAGAAATCTTTATGGAGGACTTTCCGTTTTCTTTTCCGTAACGAACCGAATTGACAATGAGGTTTGCAATAACTTGTCGAATTCTGAATTTATCTGCAAGAACATAAATCTGCTGAGACGAATCATTAGCTAGTTCAAAAGAAATTTTTTTCTCTTTTGCTTTGAGTTCTTCCGCATCAATTACATCTTTTGCAAGGGAGACAATATCAAATCTCTCTTCATCAATTTCTAATTCGCCTTTTTCAAGTTGGGTGATGGTTTGCAGATCTTCAACGATGGCGATTATCCTGTTCACACTTTTATCTGCGCGTTTCAAGTAATCGCGGTTGATGGTTTTGTCTTCCAGCCCGCCATCTAATAAAGTAGAAATATATCCCTGTATATTGAAGATAGGTGTTTTTAATTCGTGCGAAACATTGCCAAGAAATTCTTTGCGGTAGTTCTCTAATTTTTCTAATTGCTCTATTTCTTCTTTACGTTCATCCGACCATTCATTTACTAACTGTTCCAATTCAATTAGTGAAGTTTTTGATTTTTGACTTCTGGCTTTTGACTTAATCTGTGATTTAATGTGCTCTGATATATTTTTTATTCGTTTTAAAATAAAAACCTGTGCAAGAATCCATAGGATAATAGAAGCGGAAAGAAGAATAATTGCAAGGAGTGTAAGTGTAGTCATTTCAGAACTCAAATTTATATCCAACTCCTTTAACCGTATGAAAATAATCATCACCGATTTTCTCTCTGAGTTTTCTGATGTGCACATCAATAGTTCTGTCTCCAACAATTACATCATCTCCCCATACTGAATTCAGGATTTCTTCCCTCTTGAATACTTTTCCTGGCTTGGAAACCAGAAGATGTAAAAGTTCAAATTCTTTTTTCGGAAGCAATATTTCTTTTTTATCCTTCACTACAAGATACTTTTCCATGTCTATTTTTATTCCTGCTGTCTCAATAATATTTGCGGAAGATGTTTTTTCAATTCTCCTAAGCAATGCTTTTACTCTGCTGACAAATACATTTGGTTTAATGGGCTTTGTGATGTAATCATCCGCGCCAGAGTCAAAACCTTTTATCTGTGAATAATCCTCATTACGCGCGGTGAGAAAAGCGATCATCACATTTTTTAGGGAAGAAATTTTTCTGAGTTCCTTGCAGACTGTTATTCCATCCATTTCAGGCATCATCACATCCAACACAATTAATTCCGGATTTTCCTTTTTCGCTATGGGAATGGCGTCCTTTCCGTTTTCTGCTGTGAAAACAATGTATCCTTCTTTTCTGAGATTGTACGAAAGGAATTCAAGAATATCCGGCTCATCATCTACTAAAAGAATTTTATGCGAACTCATAGAGGAAACAAAGATACATCAGAATCTGAGCACGAGAGAAAGATTTATCACACGCCCGTCAATGGGAGCCCACAGCGGTTTGAAAGTGGGATTATTATATGGCGGCAGAACAAAATTTGTTTGACGCGAGTCAAGCAGATTTTCTCCGTTCAAGACAATGGAAGCGTATTTGAATTTCTTTTCAATCATTGCAGCTGTGATAAAATAATCAGGAGTTCTTGTTCCGTCCTCGCGATACTGAAAACCAATGTAAGAACCTTCAATCCCGAAACGCCATTTTCCTTCTATCTCGTAAGAAACCAAAGTAGATGCGCGGTTTCGTGGCGTGAGTGTGACATACGGTTGAGCGAAATTATATTCCTGCCTCGCCATGGTATACGTGTATCCGAAATAAATATCCCATTCGTCAATTTTTATTCGCAAATAAGTATCCCACCCCGCAGAAGTTACAGGACCATCCGCATCTGAAAAAGTAGTAACTCCCAGAGAATCTATGGATGTGATCACAGGATTATTTACCCGGGTATAAAAGAATGCATGATTGATGTAGAGAAAAGCATCTTCGCTGATTCTTTTTTTGTAATTGATTTCAAGATTAGTGCCGAGTGATTTTTCCACTTCAACAGAATCCGCAATCGGAACAACTTTTCGCAAATCATATTCCGTGTTTTGCTCCGCGAAAGGATTCGGAGTTACATAACCCAAGCCAATTCCCGCACGCGAATACCATTTGTCATTGAATTTGTAAAGTCCCGCTAATCTTGGCAGGACAAATAATCCATAGCGGGAATGGTAATCGGTTCTAACCCCGGCTTCCAGAAAAAGTTTTTCATTTGGCTTGAAAGTATTTTGTGCAAACGCCCCGAAGGTCTGGTAGCTGAAATTGGTGAGCGAGGAAGAGTCATTAATATTTTTTTCAAATGCTGTCTGCCAGAAATTTAATCCTGCCACAAAATCATCTTTTGTTCTGGAAATCAGGTAGGAAATTTCCCCGTATCCGTTTGTCTGGGTTCCGTCAAATCGATATTGATTGGAAAGAAAATTTCTGTCAAACACACTGGCGCTTCCTTTTGCAGTGAGAAGATTTTTGCTTGGTGTGTAATGCGTGAAAATAAAATCTCCCGTATTGCGGTCGGTTTTATCTTCTTCAAAAAATTTATGAAGAGAATCCGGATTATTAGCAAGCACCTTCATGTCACCTCCTCTGCGCGTTTCGTAAGTAGAAGAATATCCGAGGGCGAGCGTTGTTTTCGGATTGATATAAAAAAATAATCTTGGATGAATGACAAGGTTTTGAATTTTCGGAACATCAGAGAACCCATCTCCGTTCACATCAAAAGCATTCTGATACGTGACTCCGGAAAAAATGCTGGCTCCTCTTTTATTTTTTTTTACAGAACAGTATCCGTTAAAATTCCGTTCAGTGAGTGTGGAAATATTTGCTGTGACAAGCCCTTCATTCTTTTCGCCCGGCTCTTTGGAAACGAGATTGATGATTCCGCCAATAGCGCCAGCTCCATATAAAGTAGAAGCAGAGCCTTTAATGATCTCTACCTGCTTCAAATCAACAGGCGGAATTTGCAAAATGCCGAAACCGCCCGAGAACCCTTCGTAAAGCGGAAGTCCGTCACGCATGATCTGCGTGTATTTTCCGGCAAGGCCTTGTATGCGCACGTTTGCATTTCCGCTTGTTGCCGAACTCTGCTGAATCTGGATTCCTGAAAAATCTCCAATGAGTCCTGTGATGTTCCCCGGCTTGATTGCATTTTCTTCATTTGTTTCCTCCGTACCCAGCACTTCCACTTTCATAGGGGAATCTTCCATCCTCGCGTTGGTGCGTGTGGCGGTTACGGTTACTTCTTCAATTGCGTTTTCTTCAGGAGAAAGAAAAATCGTTACAAGTGTGTCAATCGGAATATCTACGGAAACTGTTTTTGCTTTGTAACCAATCAAGCTTATCTTGACTTCATATTTTCCTTCCAGCACTTTGGTGAAAAATATTTTTCCGTTTGCGTTGGTGCTTCCTCCAAGCCCAGTGTTTGGAATCATTACGGAAGCACCCGGCAATACTTCTTTTGTAATGCTGTCTTTAACAAAAATAGTCAGGTGGCTTTGAGCGATTCCAGCCAGAAAGAAGAAACACAATACATAGGTAAGAAGAAATCTGTTTTTCATTTCGGTTCAAAGGAACAAAAGAATTCTGAATTCATTTAGCAGGATATTTTAAAATTAACATTGCCTTAACATTGATAACCGAAACTCACCACACATTTGCATCAAATACATATTATACATGACGACAAAAAATCTTTTTCATTTAGTGCTGATAGCAACAACAATCCTGCCCTTCAGCAAAACTTTCTCTCAGGACAAATCCGAATTCAAGCCATCGGGGAAATTATGGGGGGTTGCCTTCGGAGATTATTATTTCAAGCAGCACGCTGATTCAGCCAGCCGCGGCAATGTGCAATATTCCGGCATGAGTGCGAACAGCAACTCGTTTGAGTTCAGGCGCATTTATCTGGGATATGATTACAACATCAGCGAAAAATTCTCTACCGAGCTTTTGGTAGCGTATGAGGGACAAACTGAGCCGAGCGGAAGCAGAACGGTTTTTCTGAAAGCGGCTAATGTGAAATGGAAAAATATTTTTCCGAAGAATGATTTGATCCTTGGACTTCAGTCAACTCCGACCTTTGCGTTGTTGACGGATAAAGTATGGGAATATCGTTCTGTTGAAAAATCCTTAACAGATATGAGAGGTGTTTCTAAATCAGTTGATGCCGGTATAGGTGTGCAGGGAAGACTTGATTCGCTTGGAAATTTCGGTTACAATCTTTTGGCAGGAAATGGCAATGGCTCAAAACCTGAAAACGATAAGTTCAAAAAATTTTATGGGGATGTTTACACAAAGTTCCTGAACAAAAAAATTATTGTTGACTTGTACAGCGATTATGAACGAACGCAATTATCGCCCTACGATAAAAACAAAACTACTTTTAAACTCTTTGTTTGTTATCAAACCGAAAAGTTTGCCACTGGTATTGAGTTGTTTCAGCAGTTTCATGCGAATTATGCTTTGTATTTTATTGACTCAACCTATTTGAGTGCAGCTATTTCTGATATCGGGGTATCAGGCATTTCAATATTTGTCAGAGGTGCAATAATAAAAGATAAATTTTGTTTTTTCATTCGCGGAGATATTTATGATCCGGACGTGTATTTTAATAAAGATTATGTTTATCAGGGCGATTATTCAGCTTACAACACAGAAATGTTTTCTGTGCTGGGTTTAGATTATACGCCTGTGAAAAATGTGCACATCATGCCGAATGTCTGGTATAGTTCTTACCAGAGCCGAAAGAAAAATGCATCGGGTTTGGAAAAGTCGGATTATGATCTCGTTCCGCGCATAACCATTCATTACCTCTTCAAATAAGATAACATTGGCTTAACATACGAAAGCATTTCCGGCACTTTCTTTACAGCATGATTTTAATTCAACAACTCAGAAACTCATTCACTCACTAACTTTTTAATATGGCACACTTCCTTCAGTTCCTCATCCCTCAGGAGAAAAAATTTTTCACCTTGTTTGAAAAATCGTCTGAGAATCTTCTGCATATTTCCATAGCGCTCAATAAGGCGCTGACGCAATCTGATCCTGAAAAAAGAAAAGAGCATTTCAAGGAAGTGGAACGGTTTGAGCACGTGGGCGACAACCTTACGCACGATATCTATAATGACCTGAACTCTACCTTCATTACTCCTTTTGACAGAGAAGATATTCATGCGCTTGCTTCCGCACTGGATGACATTGCCGATTTTATTCACGGTGCTTCCAAACGGATTGACCTGTACAGTGTGGAGGAAATTACCACTCCGATGGTGAAACTGTCTGAACTTATTATGCAGGCAGTGCAGGAGTTGAATGTTGCCATGCATGTTTTGAGAAATATGAAAGGAGTAAACAAAATCAAAGAAGCCTGTGTGAAAATAAACAGCATCGAAAATCATGCTGACGATATTTTCGACATCACCATCGCGCGGTTGTTCGAAGAAGAAAAAGACGCCATTAAGCTCATCAAGCTGAAAGAAGTTCTTCACGCGCTGGAAGCCGCCACCGATAAATGCGAAGATGCCGCCAATGTGCTCGAACAAATTGTGGTAAAAAATAATTAACCCTTATGCATATTGAATTCCTATATATAGTTATAGCCATCGCTCTCATCTTTGATTTCATTAACGGATTTCATGATGCGGCAAATTCCATTGCCACGGTGGTATCCACAAAAGTTCTTTCTCCCCTGCAGGCAGTAATCTGGGCAGCGGTTTTTAATTTTGCAGCATTCTGGATTTTTAAATTACATGTGGCGGATTCTGTTTCTAAAATTGTGAAGCCCGAGTCAGTAAATCTTCTTGTCATTGCTTCAGGCCTTTCTGCCGCTATCGTCTGGAATTTATTCACCTGGTGGAAAGGAATTCCTTCCAGTTCATCACACACGCTCATTGGCGGTTTTGCCGGAGCAGGAATCGCTTTTGGCGGATTTCATTCTATCAATCTTGATAAAGTTCTTCCTCCGATTGCATTCATTGTTCTTGCGCCAGTTATCGGAATGGTAATTTCTGCGCTCATCTCAGTCATTACAATGCACATCTGCAAAAGATTCAGCCCTTCAAAAGTGGATAAGGTTTTCAAGCGGCTTCAATTATTGTCAGCCGCTGCTTACAGTTTGGGGCACGGAGGCAACGATGCACAAAAAGTGATGGGAGTTATTGCAGCAGCGCTCATCTCACAAAAATTAATTCCGGACATCGCTCACCTTCCCGATTGGGTTCCGCTTGGATGCTACACTGCTATTTCTGTCGGAACTCTTTTTGGCGGATGGCGCATCATCAAAACAATGGGACAAAAAATTACCAAGATGAGGCAGTTCGAAGGATTTTCTGCCAACACTGCGGGAGCCATCACGCTTTTCGGAACAGGCGCACTAGGAATACCGGTCAGCACCACACACGTTATCACAGGTTCCATCATCGGAGTGGGTGCCATCAAAAGATTATCAGCCGTGAAATGGGGAGTTACACGAGAACTTCTCTGGGCTTGGTTACTCACTATTCCGGTTACCGGTGCGCTTGCTGCATTAATATATTATATTGCCTCCTCTATCACCTAAACGTAATTATTTAAAAAAAAATGTTTGGTGTTTTAAATACTTATCGTAATATTGCGATAAATTTGAAATTATGGGAACTGCAAAGACAGAAGACTTCACAATAAAAGACAACAAGATTGCCGGTTATGCAAAAGCGTTAGCGCATCCTGCCCGTGTTGCCATTTTGCAAATACTTATTGAAAGCGATTCTTGTATTTGCGGAGATATTGTGGAAGAGCTTCCATTATCACAATCCACTGTGTCGCAGCACCTGAAAGAATTAAAAGATGCAGGATTAATAAAAGGAACTATTGACGGAGCAAAGGTCTGCTACTGCATCAACGAAGAAGAATGGGCGGCTGCTAAATCGTATCTCACAGAGTTTTTCAAATCATTCAAAGAAAATAAGTGCTGCTAAAAAAATATTCAGCCATCGTAAAATAACGATACTATTCACTAAAACAAATCAACATGGAAACTTCAGAAAAATTGAAACAGCTGGTAAAAGAAAAGTACAGCGAAATTGCTTTGCAGAGCAAAGAACAAAACCAATCTTCCTGCTGCGGATCAGGCGGATGTTCCGATGAGATATATAATATTATGAGTGATGATTATACCAAGATGGAAGGATATAACAGCGATGCAGATCTCGGACTTGGCTGCGGGCTTCCTACTGAATTCGCTTTAATTAAAAAAGGTGATGTAGTTGTTGACCTTGGCTCAGGAGCAGGCAACGATTGTTTTGTTGCAAGATCAATTACTGGCGAAAAGGGAAAAGTGATTGGTATAGATTTTACAGAACCTATGATAGAAAAAGCGAGAGCGAATGCAGATAAGCTTGGTTTCAACAATGTGGAATTTCGTTATGGAGATATTGAAAAGATACCTCTTTCGGCAAATAGAGTTGATGTTGTCGTGAGCAACTGTGTCCTGAATCTTGTACCCGACAAGCAACTGGCTTTTAGAGAAATATTCAGGATAATAAAACCCGGTGGTCATTTCAGCGTTTCAGATGTTGTATTGAAAGGTGAGCTTCCTGAAAATCTTCAAAAAGCAGGAGAGATGTATGCAGGATGCGTGGCAGGAGCCATTCAAAAAGAAGAATATCTGAAGATCATTGATACAGCAGGTTTCAAAAACGTTAAAGTTCAGAAGGTAAAACCGATTATTATTCCGAATGATATTCTTTCCGGATATTTGTCGGAACAGGAGATAACAGCCTATAAAAATAGCGGTGCCGGAATTTTTAGCATAACCGTTTATGGTGAGAAACCAAAAGATTGCTGCGGACCCGATTGCTGTAACTAAGAATTCAAACACGAAGTATGAAAAAAATATTATTTGTCTGCATCGAAAACTCCAACCGAAGCCAGATGGCGGAAGCGTTTGCACGAATACACTGCCCATCCCCATCCCTTCCCCAAGGGAAGGGAGAAAATGAAATACAAGTTTTCAGTGCAGGATCAAAACCTTCCGGCAAAATTAATCCTAAGGCAATTGATGCAATGAAAGAAGTTGGATACGATCTGACAACTCACCAATCAAAATCTATTGATGAAGTAATGAACTCCCTCTCCTTGGGAGAGGGAAGGGGTGAGGCATTGGATTACATTGTCACCATGGGCTGCGGAGATGCCTGTCCGTTCATTCCAGCCAAACACCGCCTCGACTGGCAGATTCCTCAACCGAAAGACATGAATAAAGAGGAGTTCAGGAAGGTGAGGGATATGATTGAGGAAAAGGTGAAGAAATTAATGGAAGATGTATAATGGCAGACGGCAGAGGGGAAACACATCTGCCCTTTGCCCTCTTACATCTTACATAGCCATTCTGTCATACCTTATTAATATCCCCTCCCGCCTGTCATATTTCTAAAGCTAATCATGCCATAATATCCTGAAAAGTTTCTTTTTGGGGCAGTGGCAGAATAGTTGACTTCCCCAATCAACGAAACGCGAATCAATACGAAAAATACGAAAGATGAAAACCAAACACCAAACTCCGTTTCGTATTTTTCGTAACCTTTCGTTTTTCGTAGATTCAAAAACAGAAACACAAACAATTAAAAAATAAAAGTTATGGCAAAGATTATCGGAATTGACCTCGGCACAACAAACTCCTGCGTATCCGTGATGGAAGGAAGCGACCCTGTTGTGATACCGAACAGCGAAGGAAAGAGAACCACTCCTTCGATTGTAGCATTTGTAAAAGACGGTGAGCGCAAAGTGGGCGACCCTGCGAAGCGGCAAGCTGTGACAAATCCAAAACACACTGTGGGTTCCATCAAGCGTTTCATGGGACATACCTTTGATGAGGTTGCCAATGAAATGAAATATGTGCCTTACACGGTGGTGAAAGGAGACGGTGGCGTTCCGCGCGTGGTCATTGACGACCGCAAATTTTCTCCGCAGGAAATTTCAGCGCTCATTCTTCAGAAGATGAAGAAGACCGCTGAAGATTATCTGGGAAGAGAAGTTACCGAAGCGGTTATCACCGTTCCGGCTTACTTCAACGATTCGCAAAGACAGGCAACGAAAGAAGCCGGAGAGATTGCGGGCTTGAAAGTAATGCGAATCATCAACGAGCCAACCGCGGCAGCGCTTGCATACGGTCTCGATAAAAAAAATAAAGACAGCAAAATTGCCGTGTTCGATCTGGGAGGCGGAACATTTGATATTTCCGTGCTTGAATTAGGAGACGGAGTGTTTGAAGTGAAATCCACTAACGGAGATACGCACCTTGGCGGAGATGACTTCGACCAGAAAATAATTGACTTCCTTGCTGATGAATTCAAAAAAGACGAAGGCATTGATCTGCGCAAAGACCCGATGGCGCTTCAGCGTTTGAAAGAAGCGGCAGAGAAAGCCAAGATCGAGCTTTCTTCTTCCAGCGAAACAGAAATTAATCTGCCATACATCATGCCTGTTGATGGTGTTCCAAAACACCTGGTAAAAAAACTCACACAGGCAAAGTTCGAGCAGATGTGCGATGACCTTTTGAAGCGCGCACTCGAGCCATGCAAAAAAGCAATTAAAGATGCCGGACTTTCAGTCACAGATATTAACGAAGTGATTCTGGTAGGCGGAATGACCCGTATGCCGAAAGTTCAGCAGATAGTGAAAGATTTCTTCGGAAGGGAACCGCACAAAGGCGTGAACCCGGACGAAGTGGTAGCGGTGGGCGCAGCGATTCAAGGCGGAGTATTAACAGGAGATGTAAAGGATGTGCTCCTGTTAGACGTTACTCCTCTCTCTCTCGGAATTGAGACCATGGGAAATGTTTGCACAAAACTGATCGAGGCAAACACAACCATCCCCAGCAAGAAGTCAGAAACATTTTCTACCGCGGCAGATAACCAGCCCTCGGTGGAGATTCATATTCTGCAGGGCGAACGACCCATGGCGAAAGACAACCGCACACTCGGCAGGTTCATCCTCGATGGAATACCGCCCGCACCCCGCGGAGTGCCGCAGATAGAAGTAACGTTTGACATTGACGCAAACGGAATGCTGCACGTAACGGCAAAAGACAAAGCCACCGGAAAATCTCAGAACATACGCATCGAAGCAAAGAGCGGACTGAGCGATGCCGAAATTAAAAAGATGAAACAGGAAGCCGAAGCCAACGCGGAGAGCGACAAAAAAGCAAAAGAAGAAGCCGACAAGATAAACTCAGCCGATGCCATGATCTTTCAAACAGAAAAACAATTGAAAGAGTTTGGAGATAAAATACCCGCTGATAAAAAAGAAGCCATACAAAAAGCCCTGAGCGAACTCAAAGACGCGCACAAAGAAAAAGACATTGCCAAGATTGACACCACACTTGCCGCACTCAATACAGTATGGCATGCTGCGAGTGAAGAAATTTACAAAGCACAGCAAGCGCAGCAGCAAAATACAAGTGGCAGTGGCAGCGGCACTGAACAGCCGAATGCAAACGGACAAACTAATGGCGAAGCAAAAAAAGATGAAGCTGTGACGGATGTGGACTTTGAAGAAGTGAAAGATGATAAGAAGAAATAAACTCTAACAACAGAAAGCCCGAATAGAAATGTTCGGGGTTTAATTTTTTAATACAATCTTATAATGCAAAAACTTGAGCTCAGGAATAATCTTAATGATATTATCAATAATTTATTAAGTCGACAAATAGTTAATTTACTTACTACAGATAAAATCCTTAGCAATAATCTGCTTATGATGATTGTTGATAGTAAGGGAGGGTATGATAAAGCTATATCAGATGTCGACAAGGCGAAAGTATTTAAGGAATTTGAAACGGAGAAAATATATGAAACACATTATTTTTCTACTCTTATTTCATTTATCTCTACAATTCCAGCCAATCAAAATCATCGTTCTCAATTCTTATCTCATACTGGTTTAAATGATTTCTATTCATTTCATAAGTCTCTTTTGTCAACTTTTCGTTTAGTTGATAATCTATTGATTGGAGAAAAAGATATTTTTGATTCGAACAAAAACTTTGACATTCATTTAGCAGAAAATAATGGCAATCTAATTTTAGAAGTTATTGACGATGGGCTTGTGTCATTGTCTAAGTTGAATGAAATAATTTCAAGCATAGAAAAACTTACAAAGACTATTTATTTATTATATGATAAGATTGAAAATGAAAAATTTGATATATATCCTCAGGTCGCAATGATAGATAGTGGAAGTGATGTCAATATTGTAATTAAACTCCCATCTAAGGCTGCGAATCTTATTTCACAAGTAATAAAACAATTTTGGGAATATGTGTCTGCTCATAAATCTTACAAGTATAGACAGACACTAAAGGATGTTGAGAAAACGATAACAGTTTTAGGAAAGATAAAGGAAGCAGAGGATAAAAAACTCATTGAGCCCGAAATGTCAGCTATTCTTAAAAAAGGAATCCTTGAAAATGTTGAGGATATTATTGCAAAAAATACATTAACAAAACAAATTGTTATTGAAGGCAAAGAGATTTCAAATCGACAATTACTTCTTGAAAGAAGTAAGGAGTTGTTACTTGAAGCCGGGAAAACAGAAAATCCTCAGTAATTCTTTTTTAAATAATATAATGGAACCTTCAGTTTCAACAACAGAAACAATACTAAAAACTATTGGGGCATTTAATATAGGTGCAATAATAGCGGTGTGCATTGCTTTTATATGGGCAATACGAGGAAAAAAATATGATAGAAAGCAAGAGCTATATAAAAGAGTCCGGATAGCCTCGGCTAATATATTGCACATATGGAAGGAGCTAGCTCATCTTCAAAAACTTTTTAGAAGCCATGAGCCATCTGATGAACTTATGATGAGTGTGCCTGTTCTTAGAAAAAGATTTTTAAAAATAGATGAAAAAAAAATTACTATGCTAAGGGAATCATATGATGAATCATTGCGAAATATTAAAGAGGTAGATTCTGTTTTGTATTATAATTTATCCGATTCATTTACTCCATTTAATAAAACCATAGAGGAGGTCCTAATTCCTATTTTTAAGGACAGAGAGTTGTCTTCCAAGCAAAAGAATAATATTCTTATTCCGTTGATTGATGAAACGGTCATGGAAATGCAATCTGAAATAAAATCTCTAGCAAAATATCTTCCAAGGAATGAAAGAAAAAGAATCGACAATGTAATTGATATCCATATAAAAGAACTTACTCATCCTAAGCAAAGTCAAGTTCCTGAATTTATTGTTAAGCAAATTAATTTAGCATTTAAGTTTAAGCATGATGTTTCTGGAGATGAATTTGTGGAGTTTTTTAATAATCCTACAGTAGTTTGGATTTATAAAAAACTATTTAAAACAAAAATATTTAATACCATATTTAAAGATATGGATATTGCGAAATATGTTAAGCTTCTTGCTTCATTAAGAAATATAAATAATGCGTCTTCTATTAATAATGTTGTTATAGATGAATATGAATTACTGAAAAATATAAGTATTTCTCAAGCAGAAGAAGAGAGATACTTTATTAACAATAAGGCATTTTATAGATTATTACTTGGTATTGTATATAAAAAAAAGGGAGTTGTTTCGTGGACAATCCTTAGAGATATTGTTAAATATAATTCTGGTCAAAAATCTATTAGAAAGGAGATAGAAGATTATAAATCAACTTCAGTTCTTGACGAACTGTTGCGTCAAGCAGCAAAGCAGAATTCATAAGACCCAGTACGCGCTAATCTGCCTGCCTGCAGGCAGGGCTCCTGCTTAGTGCGGGAGAGAAATAATTTTCAAGTATAATTTCTTACCTTTGTATTAAAATAAAACTACAATGACAACAACAGCCATCCGTAAAAAAGTACATCAATACATTGATGAAGCAGAAGAGAATGTTTTGGAAGTGGTGTATAAAGTGCTGAAACTTCATTCGGGAGAAGAAAGCATTTTATCCGATGCGCAAAAACAAGAATTAGATAAAACATTGGCAGAGCACAAAGCCGGAAAACTGAAATATTACTCTCTCGAACAAGCACAGTCAGCAGTTTACGGCAAAGCAAAGAAGTGATGTACCGTTTAATAATTACTGACAAAGCCGTCAGCGATATTGTTCATGCAAAAGAATGGTATAATAAACAACAGGAAAATCTTGGCGGCAGATTTGCCAATGTGATTTTCGATTCTATTGATAATATAAAACGCCATCCGCTTGCCTATCCGAATAAATACAGGTTCACGCGGGAAATGTATGTTCAGAAATTCCCGTATGTAATTATTTTCAGCATGGAGGAAAATGTAATTTTTATTTTGCGCGTGTTTGCATGCAAGCAAGATTACAAAAAGAAATACAAAAATTTATAATTATGGCTCATAAACGCAAAGGACAACTAACGGTTACGGGCGAATGGGCAAAACATCTTCGTAAATTCTGGCGCAGGCAATTTTGGAAAGGCGAAAGAACTGCCGGAAAGAAAAAAATCCCCAGTACGCGCTAAGCTCCTGCTTAGTGCGGGAGAGAAATAAGCAGATTTAACTACCGCCCTTGTATTTGGTGTTGTTTATGGTTTCTGGAGTAGTAAAATACTACTCTGATGCAGTGAAATACTACTCTGGAGTAGTAAAATACTACTCTGCTGCAGTGAAATACTATTCTGTAGTAGTAAAACATTACTTTGTAGCAGTAAAACACTACTCTGGAGTAGTAAAATACTACTCTGATGCAGTGAAATACTACTCTGATGCAGTGAAATACTACTCTGATGCAGTGAAATACTACTCTGATTAAACTGAAAGGTCGTTCTGCGGAAGAATTATTCAACGAGTTATAAAGTAATCATTCTCCCGTTGCTTTGGATTTGTCCCAGTCCGCGCTAAGCTGCCTGCCGGCAGGGCTGTATTTGAGTAGGCGCGAAGTTGTGCTTCGTGCCTAAGTTATGTGTAAGCTGAGCTTACAGAAATGCAAAGCCACTAAGCAAAGCTTAGCGGCTACTGAGCTCAGGTCAGGCATCCTGACCAGTAGAGAGTTTACATATCATTATCAGATTTTTTTTCTGAATGATGTTCCCCTTCTTTCTTCGTTGATTTAGTTTTTTCTGCACTTTTTTTAGTGGCGTTTGTATTGCCGGTACTTTCAGTTGAAGTGGTTTTATCAGTGCTTGCTGAACTGTCGGCAGTTGATGCAACACGGTGCGTTTTTCCATCTGCGTCCGTTATCGTATTTGCCATTGCCTCTTTGACGCATGTAGCTTTTTTATCAAATAGTTCATTGGTTTTATCCCGCACCATCTTGCTTTCTTCCGGTGTAACCTTGTATTTATAGGAATCGTCCGTCTGTTTACTGACAGTCAGCCATGTAGCACCTAATACCTGATATTTGTCGTTGCACTCATCCGTAGTTCCTGTTTCCAGGCATTTACAGTAATCGTTCACTTGTTCTTCCAGTTTAGCATTCATGCTGTCAAGAGATTGAAGGAAGTTCTTTTTTGCATTCGCTGTTTCTTCTTTGCTGGGTCCGCAGGAAAAAAGAATAACCGCGATGAACGGGAGTAAAATAATTTTTTTCATTTGTAAGTAGTATTGATTAAGCAAATGTAATAAGATTAATTTAGGAACTCCGTACCTCTGCCTTTGGCAGGCGGGGTAAAACTTACTCATTCAATTATCAACTTTTTGGTTATAACGTTTTCGCTGTCATTGATTCGGATAAAATAGATTCCCTTGGGCGCTTCGCTTAAATCAATCTGCTGATGTGCGGATGTGCAGATATGCTGATGAACACATTCACCATACACATTATAGATTTTCATCTGCACATTTTCAAATTTACTCATCTGCACATTAAACACTCCTCTTGTTGGGTTGGGATTGACAGATATGGTTTCTTTATCCATTGCCGGTTGCGCTGCATCGGTAGAAACTGAATCGGCATTGATAGCGTAAATCTTTGTGCGTATTTCACCCAATGTTCCTATCACAAGGTAATAGGTATATTCATACACAGAATTTTTCATCAGCGCTTCTAATTTAACCGGTGCAATGTAAGAAGTGGAGCCATCGGTTGCTTCGTATCCGGGACTGCCTGCCATTCCCGCCAGGAAATTTGGATTAAGGGGTTTGTAAACTCCCATTCCCCATAAAGTATCATTCACAAAAGCCATCCAGTTTTCTGTTACGGTGTCGTTCATATACACTCCCCAGAAACCACTTGAAAGATTTACAACAGGTGGATTATCCAAAGGGGCATTGGTGAAAGGCGCTGTGCCGAAATAAGAATACAAATTCTTTAATGCCGAAATGGGATACACTGCGGGCAGTTCCTGATTATTGAAGATGCCTTCGCCATAAATAGTATCGGTGCGATGGCAGGTCAACCTGTTTTTTACTTTAACAGCGTTGCTGTCGAGTATCGTCCACTGCTCCATTTCCGCTTCGGCAGGCATGTTATTCATATCCCAAAGCATGGGAGTGCATTTCACATAAAGTGTATCTGTGTTCTGCTGATAGTTGAGTATCTGCGCCCTGTTCAAATAGGAATCGCCCACCTGAATGGGATTCCATGTCCATGGCGACCAGGCAGGATTTTGCCCTTCTGCCTGGCGGTTTAGCGGTATGCCGGCATAATATGATTGCTGTACATAACGGCCTTCGTCAGCAATGTTTACAATGCTGCGTGAGTCAGATGATTTTGAAATATAAGAAATGGATCCTCCGCGCGAGAGGTCGAGCCGCAGGTGCAAAATGCCATTGTCCAACCCGAACTCAAGGGGCAGAACATCTATCTCATCTATCTTCACATTTCCGCTGGTGTTGGCGTTGCCAAGGTCTAAGCGCAACTGTTTGATAGTGCCTGACCATTGTGTGTTGCCAAGCAAAGTGACAATATAATCTGTTTGCGTGATGTCGTTTGCATTTACAGGAAACAAAACTGATTTACTCTGATTCCAGGTGTTATCGGCATTGGTTATCCAGAACAACTGATACTGAGTATCGGGAGTGATATTCTGAAGACGAATCTTTACCTGCCCCATCGCAGAAGCGTTAATGTTTACATTATTAGGTGAATGCATAAACGGATCGGCACCTGTTATGGTGATGTCATACACACCGCTGCCCACTGTGCCGCTGAGGGAATTTGTTAATACCCATCCATCGGGACCTGAATTAAAAGTCCATTGAATGGTTTGACCATTTACTAATCCACCTATGGTTGTAAATAGTAATGGCAGTAAAATGTTTTTCATTTTCCTAATATTTATTTGTTTTTATTTTTAACAAAATTGATAATGCCTTGGAAATATGCCTCAGCCACCTCTTCTACTCTCTTTGAAGTTTCTATTCCGTCAATCTTAATTTCTTTTTTGCTGAGCGCTTTACATTCATTGATGTTATCCTGGTAAAGCGATTCACCATAGCACAAAGTTCCTTTTACCATTCTTGTCAACGCGAGGTTACGGCAGAAGACTCCGTTAGTACCCGTGGAAATGCAATTATCTTTCAGATAAACTGCATTCGAATCTAATGCAGCGGGGACATTTGTTTTCTGTGCTAAACTTTCAACCATATATTTTGAAAAATCAATTGACCTTTCAATATCATCCGTGAGGAGCAAACGCAGAAAATCAATTCTCGCTTCCGGTTTATCTAATTCATCCGCGCCAAAACTTCCTCCGACAAATGCCATATTGAAATCTTTTTTTGTCGGTTTGTTCCAGTTCTGGTTGGTTTCATCTGCATTGAAATGAATGATAAGTGTTATGTCAGGATGAAACTCATTTATCTTTTTCGCCCGCTCGCGCATTTCTTCCTGAAGGAAAAACCTGCGGAAGATTTCTATGTCATTTGCTTTGGTGAGCAGGAAGTTTTTTTCTTCAAATGAAACATCCCTTCTCGCAAATGCTGAATCAACCGAGCGAAGAAACAAACTGTCCTTCCATTTTTCGTACGTAATTCCAAATGCGGATTTGCCCGGTTCCTTCCTTGTGAGCATTACATCAGCGCCCTCGCTTTCTAATTTCTGCTTCAGAATTTTTGCAGTGGCTAAAGTCAAATCTCCTTCGATGAGTTGAATCGGCTCCTTTATGCCCTTAGCCGGATTCACTTTCATCTCCACCCACTTCTTTTCCATTTTGGCGGTTTCAATATCTCCGCCTATGTGTCCGGGGTCGAGGGCGATTTTGTAACCATCCATCCACTTCCCATTCCCATGCATTATTTTGGGTCCTGCATATACAAGAGAATAGAACGGTGCAATCAATCTTCCTCCACTGTTTCTGGCTTCATATTCAATTTTACACCTCCTTGCAAAATTTTTCCAATCAAAGGGGGCATAAGGATGTGTAAAATAATTTTCAATTATATCACCGGGACCAGACACCGGAAAATTGACCGTATCATTCCAGTAAATATCCCAGTACACGATAAATTCCAATTTTTTCTGCGAAGTATCCGTTGCTGGTGCATAAACCTCAATTCCGTCTTTCGTAAAAGAAAAAACCTCTGATGCTTTATTTTCTTTATCCAGATACTTCTGCACTTTCTTCGTATAAACAGAAATCAAACTGTCAGAATTAACCTGAGCGCAAGTAACCGTAAACAGCAGACAGTAAACTGTAAACAGTGTTATTTGAATTCTTCTTCTCATCTTTGCATCATGTTTGAGAGTGAAATATATTTTAAAGCATCCCGTTCCAGTGGAAGCGGTGGGCAAAACGTGAATAAAGTTTCTACAAAGGTAGAATTGAATTTTGATGTGAGCAATTCCAGATTATTAACGGATGAACAGAAACGAAGAATTTCTGAAAAACTTTTCAACTTCATCAATAAAGAAGGCATTCTGAAAATAACTTCACAGGAAAGCCGTTCGCAGTTAGCAAACAAAGAAATAACGCTGAAGAAATTCAGGAAACTGATTGCTTCTTGTTTTGAGAAAAAGAAAAAAAGAATTCATACCAAAGCCACAAAGGGTTCAAAAGAAAAGCGCCTCAGCAGAAAAAAGAAACATTCTGATCTGAAAAAAGGAAGAAGCCGGAATTGGTTTTGAGTCTTTAGCATTTAAAAATTACTTTTGTATCAGAAATGATCTTGCCGAATAAATATTTATCCGCTTTTCTTTTCATCTTCTTTTCTTTGAATTGTTTTTCGCAGGAAACTTTGTTCTCTCCCACCGACACGATGCCATCGTACCATATTGTCACATTAAAAGACGGTACCGTACTGAAAGGAAAAATTCTAAACCAGGGAAAGCGCACGATTCAGTTTCAGGATGAAATGCTGGGCAGCATTACTTTTCGCGCAAAAGAAGTTGTCAGCATGGAAAAAGTAGAACCGCAGGATTATTACCTCATCACCCTGATGAACGGAACAACTTTGCAGGGAAAAATAGTGAACAGAAAAGAAAAAGAAATTGTGGTGGAAACTGCAAGCATCGGAGATGTGGCGGTTGATTTAAGTAAAATAAAAACCATCAAAAGCATAAATCCCGGCAACATGAAAGACGGGAAATACTGGTTTAAAACCCATGTTGATGCACATTATGTTGTAACGCCTTCTGCAATTCCTCTGAGTCCGGGAGAAGCCTACTATCAGAACACGATGGGACTTTACAATTCATTTGATGTGGGAATCACAAAGAATTTCTCGTGCATAGGAGGTGTGATTATTCCAACAGCTATGTTTATTTCTCCGCGACTAAGTGCTAAAATCACAAAAGGAGTTTATGTAGAATGTGGGTTTATTCTTGCAGACATTACCTACAAACCTTATGGTGCAGCAGGATATGCACAATGCACATTCGGAAACAGAAACGGGCACCTGAGCGTTGGCGGAGCTTATGGATTTGTTGACGGCATTCAGAAATATTATTACTACAATAAGATTGAAAAGATAGAACTCGGATTTATTTCCGTCAGCGGGATGAAACGCATTGCCCCCAAATATGCTGTGGTGACAGAAAACTGGTTTACTCCTACCGAAGGAATAAGCGCTTTCACAGGAGGATTTCGTATCATGGGAGAAAAAAATACTTTTGATTTCGGAATTGCACGTATTTCAGTAACCAGGAAAATTGCCGGCAATCCGATTTCCATTGGACCGCTCACCTTTCTGAGTTACATGCGCAATCTTTAACAAAAATCTATTTCACTTTTTCAGAAAAGAAATTCCACAGCACTTCATTGGGAGGGTTTGCGATAATGATTATGGGTTCTTTCTTAACAGGATGCATGAACTCTGCCTTCCTAGCATGAAGGTGAATGGATGCATCTTCGTTCGTCCTTCTGAAACCATATTTGATATCGCCTTTTATCGGACAGCCGATAGCGGATAACTGCACCCGAATCTGATGATGCCTTCCTGTCTGAGGCTTTAACTCCATCAGGTGATAATTATCAGAGCTGAAAAGTATTTTATAATCCATTTCTGATCTTAATGCACCCGGGGTTTCTTTATCATAAGCGCGTGACATATTTTTCTGCTCATTCTTTTTCAGATAATGAATCAGATGTCCGCTTTCTGAAGCAGGTTTGTTTTTAACAACTGCCCAATAGGTTTTCTTTATTTCTTTATCGCGAAACATTTCATTCAAACGTGAAAGGGCTTTACTCGTCTTTGCAAAGATGACAACTCCGCTTACTGGTCTATCAATGCGGTGCGCCACACCGAGATATGCTTCTCCCGGTTTGTTATATGTTTTTCGTAAATACTCTTTTACTTTTTCACTGAGTGGTTCATCCCCTGTTTTATCGCCCTGAACAATCTCGGAAGGTTTTTTATTTATCGCGATGAGATGGTTGTCTTCAAACAAAATATGAATACCACCCCTCTCCAACTCTCCCCGAAGGGGAGAGGGCTCAGACAATTCGAGATATTTTTTAATTTTTTCTACAACACAATCCACATTTCCTAAGACTTCCTCGTTTTTAAAGCGAATTACTTTAAATCCATTTTCATTAAGGAAATTTGTTCTCTCTTCATCTTCTTTTTTTTGGTAATCATGAATATCTCCATCAACTTCCACAACTAATTTTTTTGAGAGGCATAAAAAATCTACTATAAATTTTCCAATAATATGCTGTCTTCTAAAATGGTATCCGGATGCATTTACTCTAACCGATTGCCATAACGCCATCTCTGCCTGAGTAGGGTTTTGTCGCATGTGAATAGCTTTGTCATGAAGCAGGTTCCACATTGGCCCGTCTGTAGTATGAAATCTGGGTTTTGTTCCCTCTCCTTTGGGGAGGGATAGGGAGGGGTCATTAGTACTGCTCCTTTTCATTTGGAAAATCTTTGCTCTTCACATCTTTGATATACTTTCCAACTGCGCCTTTGATATCGTCATAAAGATTGAGGTATCTGCGAAGAAACCGCGGGCTAAATTCTTTATTGAGTCCAAGCATATCGTGAAGAACCAGAACTTGTCCGTCAACATTTCTTCCGGCTCCAATTCCTATTATCGGAATACTTACGTTCTTTGCCACTTGTGAAGCAAGTTTGGCAGGAATTTTTTCAAGCACTATGGCAAAGCACCCGGTTTTTTCCAACAATTCAGAATCAGTTAAAATTCTTTCTGCTTCTTGCTTCTCCCGCGCGCGTACTTCATACGTTCCGAATTTATAAATTGACTGAGGAGTTAATCCGAGATGCCCCATTACAGGAATTCCGGCAGACAAAATTCGCTCAACGGATTCTTTTACTTCTTTGCCTCCTTCTAATTTCACAGCGTGTGCGCCAGATTCTTTCATGATGCGTATGGCAGAGTTCAACGCTTCTTTTGAATTTCCCTGGTAAGAACCGAAAGGCAAATCAACAACGATGAGCGCACGGTTCACTGCTCTGACAACCGAAGAAGCATGATAAATCATCTGGTCAAGCGTGATAGGAAGAGTTGTTTCGTGGCCAGCCATTACATTAGAAGCAGAATCACCAACAAGCAACACATCAACTCCGGCATCATCCAGTATTTTTGCCGTAGTAAAATCATACGCAGTGAGCATGGAGATTTTTTCTCCTTTCTGCTTCATCTGCAGAAGTGTGTGTGTGGTAACTTTTTTATTTTCTTTTTTCATTCTGTTACGTTCTAAATCTCAAAAGAAACATATAAATTTATTCCTTGTAATGACGGTTGTGTTATAGCATTTATTTCACATCCATTAACTCCACATCAAAGATTAAAGTTGCCTTTGCAGGAATTATCGGAGGGCGCCCGGCTTCACCATAAGCTAGCTGATACGGAATGATGAGGCGCATTTTATCTCCTACATGCATCAGCGCAATCCCTTCATCCCATCCTTTAATAACCTGACCAGTGCCAAGTCCAAATTCGATTGGCTGTCCGCGCTGAACGGAAGAGTCGAATAATTTCCAGGTTCCGTCACCGAGAAAACCCGAATAATGAACAGAAACTGTTTTTCCGTTTTCTGCTTTTATTGTTTTTTCCTGATTCTTTTTCACTACAATATATTTTAATCCGTCAGTAGTTGAATCTACTTTCAACCCCTTCACATTCCATGGCTTGGGGGCAGCTTTTACATCCATCAGTTCCACTTCAAACACTAACGTTGCATTGGCAGGAATTTTTCCCATTGCCCTTTCGCCATATCCAAGATTAGAAGGAATAGTGAAAACCGCCATGTCGCCTACATGAAGAAGTGCAATACCTTCATCCCATCCTTTTATAACTTGTCCGGAACCAAGCGCAAATGAAAACGGCTGTCCGCGGTCGCGCGAACTGTCGAATTTAGTTTTTGCGCTGTCGGGCAAGGTTCCTACATAATGAACAGAAACCTGATCGCCATTTACGGGCTGAACACCTGCTCCCTTCTTCGTGATTTTATATTTTAATCCCGAAGCAGTAGTGTACTCTTTGTTGAGTTCAATGGTGGCTTTTTTCTCTTCAGCAGGTTTTTTCTTTTGAGCGAAAGAAGAAACTGACATCATTAAAGATGCGATAATGAAAATTGAAATTGATTTTTTCATAGATTGATTTATTTTTTTGATTTAATGTCTATTAATTGAATATCGAATTTAAGAGGAGAGTAAGGTGGAATAAAATATTTGCCGGACTGTGGGTTTTGAACGCCCACTGAATCATATGCAAGCGAATGTGGAAGAATAACAGTTGCGATGGTTCCTTTATTCATCATCTTGATGGCTTCGTTCCAGCCGGGGATTACTCCCATACTACCTTTATCGTTCACTACAAAAGAAAACGGCTGGTTTCGTTTCACGGAAGAATCAAAAATGGTTCCATCTAAAAAAGTTCCGGTGTAATGAACAACCACCGTATCCTCATCTTTTGGCATCGCGCCTTTTCCTTTTTCTTTTGCTATCAAATACAATCCGCTGGCAGTTGGTTTCGCCTCAATGTGATTATCTGCAATATATTGACTAAGCTCTTTAGGTCCTTTCTCTTTTCGCTCTGCAACAAACTCTTTTCTTCTTTGTTCTTCTTCTGCTCTGACTTCTTCCATCGTTTTTATGTTTTCTAATTTAATATCAAACGCGAGATATTTATTTGGTTCGAAAATTTTTGTTGAATCTTTTGGAGGGTAGTATTTGTTGATAGAATCGGTGCTAATGAGAAAAGTTGCGCTGTCGCCAATCACCATCATATGAATTCCTTCTTCAATCGCTCCGGGGAAAGCTGGTTTTCGGAGATACTGCTCAATTCCTTCAGGGATCATGCTGTTGGTAGATTCAAGGAGAGAATCGTTAAAGCGCTTGTTCATTTTTACCCGCACTACATTTTCATATTGGGCATGCAGCGTATCGGTTCCGTGTTTGTGGAATTTATACATCAATCCCGATTCTGTTTTTTCATAATCGGAAAACTCAGAGTGCGAACAGGAAAAAAGAAAGCAAAAGGCAGAAAGCAGAAGGCAGAAGGCAAGCAACTTAAGTCCGAAATATTTTTTCATACATTTTGTTTTATTGCACTTTTAATAATTCAACTTCATAGATCACTGTTGTGAATGGCGGAACAATTTCTGTGGATGAACCGCTGCTTCCAAAAGCGAGGTGCGAAGGTATAATAAATTTGGCTTTTTCACCCTCGTGCATCCTGCGAACTCCTATCTCTAAACCTTTGATTAATTGATCTTCCTGCCCTACCATATATTCGAAGGGCTGGCTTTCAAAAAAGAAATCAAAACATCTTCCGTTCAGAAAACTTCCCCGATAATTCAGAAGAGCAACACTACCGGAATCGGGGGTTAATCCTTTTCCTTCCTGAAGCTTTATGTAATACATTCCGTTTCCAATCAGCTGAGCCGGAATGGAACTGTCCGCCATGTATTTATCAAGGATTTTTTTTTCTTCGAATTCCGCCTGTTCGAGTTTTCCTTTTTCAATGAGCATGTCTTTTGCGTGTTCCTCTGGCGTGCGGATTTTCAAAACACGCGCTTGCACTTTAATAATGCTTTCCATTTTCATTCCCATCGGAACGGGCTTATTATTTTTCTTCATGTAGAAAGCATAGGCATCCGTGATGAAAGCCGCGCTGTCTCCTTCGGAGAGATATTGAAATCCTTCACGGTAATCTTTTTCCTGCTGGGGAGTAGTAAGCAGGAATGTCACTGATCCGTCCAACCCGATTCTTCTTGTATCATAAAGAATAGAATCCTTTTCTGATTTAATAATCATCTGAACGGTTACATAATCCCCCGGCTTCGCTCTTTTATCGCTCTCGCCAATATCTATGAGTTTGTAGTAAAGCCCGTTTTTTGTTTTTGTGAAATCAGGAAAGGGAGAATCGCTGCAGGAGAAAAATAAAAAGAAGAGAAGCCCCACCCCAACCCTCCCCGTTAGGGAGGGAGAATGCAATACATTAATTAAAAGTCCTCCCCAACGGGGAGGATTTAGGAGGGGCTTTGTCATTTTTATCTTATCTCTAAAAGTTCTAAATCTACTACTATCGTTGAAAGAGGCGGAATGCTTGCATCATCCCCGTGCAAGCCATGCGCCATGTAAGAAGGCAGAATGAATTTTGCTTTATCTCCAACACACATCAATTGAATCGCTTCGTGCAGACCGCTCTCAATCGCATCGCCTTCCACTTTGAATTCGTATGCTCCGTCTTTGTCGGAGGAATAGCATTCTGTTCCGTCAAACAAAGAGATTTTATAATTCACTTTCACATTATCGCCAGAGCGGGCAGAATCGCCTGTTCCCTGTTTCAGAAAAAGATAACGCAATCCCGTTCCTGTTTTTTCCATAGTCCAGTTGTGGCGCGCTATGTATTGATTTATCTCATCTGATTCTTTTTCCATTTCGTATTTGTTCACTTTCACTAACTGTTCTTTGAATTGGGATGGATTAGCTTTTTGTTTTGGTTTAACGTTTTCGGTTCCGCAGGAAAAAAGAAAAAGAAAAAGAAGCCCCACCCCTGCCCACCCCATTGGGGAGGGAGAATGCAATACACTAATTAAAAGTCCTCCCCAACGGGGAGGATTCAGGAGGGGCTTTGTCATTTACTTTAGAAGTTGTTCTTTGTATTCAGCAAGTATGCTCACAAACTTCGTCACCGCTTCATCCAGAGAGCTGTGTGCTTCACCGCCTGCTGCATTGGCATGGCCGCCTCCGTTGAAATGCTTGCGCGCGAATTTATTCACGTCAAAGTTGCCTTTCGAACGAAAAGAAATTTTTATTTCGTCAGGCATTTCAGTAAACAAAGCAGAAAACTTTATCCCTTCTATGGAGAGCGGGTAATTCACAAATCCTTCCGTATCGCCTTTCTGAAAATTAAATTTCTTAAGATCGCTTTTTGAAAGCGCGATAAACGCTGCATTATATTCATGAAGCACTTTCATTTCTTTCCCCAGGCAATGACCGAGCAAACGCAAACGGTCTTCTGAGTACGTGTCGAAAACGTTGGAGTATGCCAGCATATTTTGCGCGCCTGCTCCAATAAGTTCGGCAACAATATGGTGAGTGTGCGCAGAAGTGGTGGCAATCTTAAAGTTGAGCGTATCCGTCATAATGCCCGTGTACAAACAATTCGCCACTTTTCTATTAACAAATTTTTTATCTCCAAGAAGTGCAATGAAATCAAAAACAAGTTGTGAAGTGGAGCAGGATTTTTTATCGCACATCATGTAATGCGCAAATTTTTCGGGCTGAAGATGGTGGTCAATCAGAATTTTTTTCGCCTTTGCTTTCTTCACCAGTTTTCCAACATCACCAATGCGCCTCAGCGCGTTAAAATCAAGAGCAAAAATAATATCGGCTTTTTTAATTACCGCCTCTGCCCTCTCCGGATTTTCAGAATGTTCAATTACCTTATCATCTCCCGGAAGCCATTGCAGAAAAGTTGGGTAACCATTTGGCGTAACAACTTTTACGCGATGCTTCTTTCTCAATAAATAATTATACAAACCCAGCGAAGAACCCATCGCATCCCCATCAGGATTTTTGTGCGTAACAATCACAATGCTTTTCCGGGTAGAAAGAAGCTCTTTGATTTCTATGATATCCTGATGAGTCATAATTATAAAGAGTGGCAAAGATATGTGAAAAGGGGAAATGGGGTAACTTTGCTATGAAATGCAGGCATTAAATTGAGATATTTCTTCCATATCGGTTATAACGGCTTCCATTACCATGGCTGGCAAAGGCAATCGGAGTTTATGAGCATTCAGCAAGTGCTGGAAGAAAACCTCAGCAAAATATTAAAAGAGCCAACCACCATTTTAGGTTGTGGGCGAACAGACGCACAAGTGCACGCCAGCCAATATTTTTTTCATGCAGATATAAAAGAGAAATGGGATTTCGATTTACTGTTTCGCTTAAACAAAATGCTGCCTGCCGATATTGCCATTTTTGATATAATTGAGATGAGAGCTGGGAGTACGGAGGTCGGAGAAAACCTCCAACTCCAAACTCCCAACTCCAAACTCCACACTCCGAACTCCGCACTTCCACACGCGCAGTATGACGCCAAACAAAGAACCTACGATTACTTCATTCACACATATAAAGACCCTTTCCTCAGCAACGTTAGTTCATTTTATTTAGAAAAGAACTTGAACTTAGATAAAATGAAAGAAGCAGTTTCACTTCTCAAAAAACATACAGACTACCGCGCGCTCTGCAAATCTCCCGACCAATACAAGCACACGCATTGCACTATTTCTTCCGCAAAATTATTTTGTGATAGCAAAGGGGATAAACTTCGCTTTCAAATTTCTTCCGACCGGTTTTTGCACGGAATGATTCGGGCGATTGTAGCCAAACTTCTGAAAGTCGGAACGAATGAAATTTCTGTTGATGAGTTTGAAAACTATTTAATCAAAAAAGAATCACAATCCAATCTTGAATTCGCCTATCCGCAAGGGCTTTATCTTTCTAAAGTTGTTTATCCTTTCTTAGATATTCCTGCACGAACTGAATTTTCTGCCATCTTTCAAAATACTGCGGAGAAAGAGTGGCAGTTAGTTTAGCACGGTTTTGGTTTACCTTTGCAATGATGAAACGTTTTCCAAAAATAATCCTCTCTGCCTTCTTTCTTTTCGTTTCATATTTCCTTTCAGGACAGTCAGCAAGCACTTCTTTAGTTCAAAAGGATACGGCTGACAATATTATCATTTACGGAGACAGTTTTCTTTTCAGCATTCACGAGCCCATGGGCTGGAATGGCAATGTGGACAACGCAAAGAATTACAATGCGAATATTATCTTTTATAAAAATAAAGAAGACTTGAAAAAGGGCGGAACCATCATTCAAGTGCTCACCTACAAAAAAACGGACGAAGAAGTAAACAAGGATATGGAACTGGACATCAACACCATCAAAGAAAAAAATCACGACCTCAAACAGCAGAACATAGATGCAAGCAATAAAAGGTTTTCTTGTTTTGCAAAACTTGTTTACGTGGAAAATACTTTTTATCAATACATCGCTTACATAAATCCTGGCATTCAGTTTCACAATGCGTTTTCGGTTTCAATGAACATTCCCAAACGCATTGCCACCAAAGAAGAGTTCTCTGCTTTTCTGGATATAATTTCTACGCTCGTAGTATTTAAAAGATGAAGCCCATCCTACCTGCCCGTCCGGCAGGCGGAATCCTTCACCAAGGAAAGGACTTAATACACCATAACGAATTTTAGTATTTTCGCTGACCAAAAATTATGTATGAGCAATAGAACCTTCACCATGATAAAGCCCGATGCGTTTGCAAACGGGCATACGGGCGCCATTCTCGACAGAATCATCAAAGCAGGATTCAAACTTATTGCCATGAAACTTGTTCATCTCACTGCTGAAAAAGCCGGAGCGTTTTATGAAGTGCATAAGTCAAGACCATTTTATAATGAGTTGGTAAAATATATGAGTTCAGGACCCATTGTTGCCGCCATTCTTGAAAAAGATCCCGATGAAAAAACAGGGGCAGGCAATGCGGTGGAAGATTTCCGAAAACTCATAGGCAACACCGACCCGAAGAAAGCAGAAGCCGGAACTATCCGCGCCCTGTTCGCAAAATCAATTGACGCCAATGCCGTTCACGGTTCCGACAGCGATGAGAACGCAAAGATTGAAGCAGATTTTTTCTTTTCGATGATGGAAAGGGTTTAATCACCGAACTACGAACTAAAATTCACGAACTTACGAAGTACGAATAATACATTCTTTCGTAGTTCGTAGGTTCGTACAAATTCGTACTTCGATGGAATAGAGTTGAAAGATTTCTCTCCTTTTACTTGCTTTTCTCTTTCGTATTGCTTTCCTTTACACTCGCATTTCTTAAACCAATCTTTTATGAAGTCAAAATTTTACTCTTCCATTCTGCTTTTTTCTATTGGAATCAGCAGCGCTGCTTTTGCTTCGAGCAACTTTGTGGCGAATGATACCCGCTACGAAGTGCGCTACATTACCGATAACAAACGTGTGCCGGACGACAGCTACCAAACTCTTCTGCGGAAGAGTTCTGCCTGGAAATCATTCTATGACAACAATCCTTCATGGAGCGTTCTGTTCAACGAAGAAAATCAAAAGCCCGTCATGGCGTATGGTGAGCCGATTCCTGTTTCGGGCGCAACCGTGCAGGACAAAGCGTTGAACTTTATCAATACACAACTGCTCAGCTTTAAACTTCCGCTGGCTGACCTTTCATTAAAAAGTGTTACAACAAATGCCGAGAAGTTTGATTACGCAAATTTTTTTCAAACGTATCAAGGGCTGAAAGTGTTAGACAGCCGCGTGATGATTAAAATGACAAAGGCGGGAGAAGTTGTCTATTTCAAGACAGATGTGTTTTCCGGAATCAATATCAGCACCTCTGCTTCTATTACTGAAGATGCCGCCCTCAACTTCGCGAAAAATGGTTTTACAGAAACAATCACTAACTCTTATGCAGAACAAGGATTAAAAATCCTTCCTGTTCCTCAATATCGCAAATATGAATATCATTTAGTGTATGAAGTTTATGTTGAAACGTATGATGACATCAACAAAGTTCCCACTAAATATTATACGCTCGTAGATGCCAATGATGGAAAAATTCTTTACCGGAAAAATAAAGTTGACCATTTCGCTCCGAGTACGCAGGCAACAGTAACTGTGAACGGAACCATTTACCTGACCAATCCTTATGGAAACCCGATGACAGGAGTTGTTGGATTGCCTCACCTGAAAATTGTTTCGGGCGGAACTACTTATACTGATGCGATGGGCGTTGCAACCAATGTGAATACCGGAAACGCAACACTCACGCTGGAAGGATTGTACTCCAACACGATGACAGGAACCACTACTCCATCCATGACCTCAAACATCACAGGCAATCCTACTGTTTCATTCGATAGCAATTCAAATGACCGCGAACGCTCTGCATACTATCACGTCAACATCGTTCATGATTTCATGAAATCGCTTCCGCAATTAACAACCTTTACAACAGAAGATATCCCCATTAATACCTACGTGGATGTTTCCGGAAGCTGCAATGCGTTCTATAATGGCGCTGTGAATTTTTATGCTGCTGGCGGTGGCTGCAACGCAACTTCTATTATTAATGATGTGGTGTATCACGAATACGGTCACGGATTAAATTATGACATCTATAGTTTTTACAGTCAATCTTTTTCAAACGGAGCAATGGGTGAAGGTTATTCTGACGTTTGGGGAATGTCTATCACCAACAGCCCTATTATCGGTGAAGGATTTTACACAGCGAACCAAAGCGGAATCCGCAGATATGATCCGCCCAACAGGAAAGTGTATCCACAGGATATTGTGGGCGAAGTTCATGCCGATGGAGAAATTATTGCCGGTGCCTGGTGGGAAGTTAATCTGAATATGGGAAACAATCTTGCCTTCATGTCTGATTTATTTATAAAAACTTTTCCTGCCGGTCCGAATGGTCCCGATGGTGCTGAAGGACAGGTTTACATGGATGTGCTCATTGCCGCGCTTCAGGCAGATGACAATGACGGCAACATCTGCAACGGGACGCCAAACAGCGGAGCTATTCTTCCGGCATTTTCAGCACACGGCATTACATTGTACACCAACATAACCGTTACGCATACACCTGTTTTAACTGCAACCCCAAATACAACCATCAACATTACAGCAAATGCCACTGCATCAAGTAGCATATGCACCCTTTCCGGAGGAACTTTATTCTGGAGAACAAGCAATTCTCTGCCGTGGAATTCATCGCCCATGACTTACAGTTCTCCAACGCTGAGCGGAACAATTCCCGGGCAATCGGCAGGAACCATTGTTCAGTATTATTTTGAAGTAGGAGGAATTATTACTCCAACAGGAACTGATTTCAGTCCCGGAAACATTCCTTATTATATAATGGTCGGGTTCACACCCAACGCAAGTTTGTACAGCGATATGGGCGATGGGCAGGATTTCGGAACGTGGACTCCTGTTAGTTTAGGCAACAGCACCGGAACATGGATTATTGCCGCACCCGTTGCTTCAGGCAATGTTCAGCCCGGCACAGCACAGAGCGGAACAAATTGCGCTGTAACCGGCAATGCAGGTTCCGCAAGCGATCCTATCGGAACAGCCGACATTGACGGAGGCACTACACGAATTGAATCTCCTTCTTTCAGTTTGGCAAGTTTCACAAATCCGGCAATTACTTATTATCGTTCTTACTCAGATGTTGGCGGTTCAAATCCGGGCAACGATCCATGGGTGGCAGAAATTTCGAACGACAACGGAACTACCTGGACAAAAATGGAAGACACCTATTATTCAGATGTGAACTGGAGAAGATTTGCTTTCAAGGTGCTTGACTATACCACTTTCACCGCTCAAATGAAAGTGCGCTTCACCGCTTCAGACAGCACCATTGCATCTCTTCCGAGCAACGGACAAAGTGTATCAGAAGCCGCGCTGGATGAATTTCAGGTGTGGGACGGACCCTTGTCAACAACCGGGATAAATCAGTCATCAGTTATCGGTAATCAGTTTACAGTTTATCCGAACCCATCTAACGGAATGTTTAATGTGCAATGTTTAATGGCTAATGGATCAACCATTGAAATCTACAACGTGCTTGGAGAAAAAGTATTTACATCAACCATTAGCCCCGTAGGAAACAATTCCAACGGGGTAAACCATGAACCATTAACCATTAACCTTGATGCACCCTCTGGCATCTATCAACTGAATATAAAAACTGATGAGGGAACTGTTACGAAGAAGGTTTCTGTGGTAAAATAAATTTAGTAATCTACTATGAAGAAAGGGAGGCGAGTTGCTTTCCTTTTCTTTTCTCAGGTTCAGATGTTCAAACGAAATATTTTGAAACTATATTAATAGTTTTTTCTTGCTGTATAACTTCCTTAACTTTATTCTTGGCATAGCGGTGCGTGTGTATTTCAAAAGCATCACCGTAAAAAAAACTTCTGACATTCCTGGTGAAGGTCCGATGATTATTGTTGCCAATCATCCGAGCACTTTTCTTGACCCGATTGTGATTGGATTGCAGATGAAACAAAAACTTTGTTTTCTCGCCAAGGCAGAAGTTTTTAAATCAGGATTCGCGAAATGGCTGCTGCCAAAGTTCAATATGATACCTGTTTACCGCAAGCAGGATGATGCGAATTTAATGCACAAGAACGAAGAAACGTTTGACAAATGCTACGAACACTTGGCTAAGAAAGGAACTATCATGATTTTCCCGGAGGGGGTGAGTCTGACTCAGCGTAAACTGGAAAAAATAAAAACAGGAGCCGCACGCATTGCGCTTGGCGCAGAAGCAGCAAACCACTACCTACTCGGAGTTAAAATTCTCACAGTAGGTTTGAATTATTCCAATCCACATAGATTTCAAAGTCATCTTTTCATTAGCATGGATACGCCCATTAATGTTTCAGATTTCGCGGAGAAATACAAACAGGATTTATTCAAAGCCACACATGAACTCACCGATTTGATTCGCCAGCGGTTGGAGCAACATATCATTTCCATTGACGATGCCAATACCGATAAACTGGTAAAGAGAATTGAAACTATTTATAAAGCAAAACTCCTTCAGGAAATAGCTGACCTCGACTTAAAATCCCGCCCGGAAAAAGAAAAAGATTTTGAAATGACAAAACGGATTATTGATGTCGTGAATTATTTCAAAGAAAAACAGCCACTACGTGTGCAGCGCATATCTGCAATGGCGGATGATTATTTTATATCGCTCGACCGCTTGCATCTGAAAGATCATTTGCTGAACAATTTCTCCAAATCGGGTTCAGTATTTTTTCGTACTCTGTTCACATTGGTGTATCTCATTCTTGGGTTTCCGTTCTGGTTATTTGGAGTCATCAATAATTATCTGCCCTACAAGATTCCGTATTACATCACAATTGCTTTTACAAAAAAAAAGGACTGGCACGGAGCCATGTTTGTCGCTTCTGGAGTTTTTACGTTCATTATTTTTTATTCGCTTCAACTTTATTTTGTTCAACACTTTTTTCATAACGCATGGATCACTCTCTCCTACTTCGCCTTCCTCCCGATAAGCGGATTCTTCGCATATAAGTATTACAGAAACTTCAGCAACCTCAGGGGCAAATGGTTAGTGTTTAATCTTTTCATGAAGCGAGCCACGCTTATTTCGCAGCTCATCACCATGCGGCAGAATATTGTGAATGAATTTGAAAAGGGGAAACAAGAATTTAACGCGCTTTAATTCCAAACTTGTCAATCTTGTTTTTTACCGCCTCCGATTTTGGAGAAAAGATTCTCTGCTCCGTCAATTAATTTCTTGAGCGCATCAAAGTAAAGCGTAATCACAAGCGTAAGTGTCATGGACCAGATGACCAACATGTTCACCCAATAGGTGTCAAAGAATTTTCCGAAGAGTGATTTTCTTGGAGCATAAAAATGAGCGCGTAAAAATTTATTTGAAGGAGGGTCGAGAAAAACAGGGTCGGCACGCTGAATGAGTTCTCCATCTGCCTCAATGATCTTATTTAAATCATTTTTATTGAGAACAAAATCATTTAAACTTTCGTTCGTGTATTCATTTTGCATTTGAATGAACTCTTTGCGACCTTGTTCGGTAGAGTTTTTCTTCGCAAGAATATCTTCTCTCGCCTTATCTGTTTTGTTGTACACTTTATTAAGATAACCTTGAAGCTGATCCAAATAAGCATTGGTTTGCCCCGCCACTTCTTCATTGAATTTTCCGTATTCTAATTTATCAATGACTGAGCATTTAATATTTTTATCGCGTTTGGTCTCTTTTGAAATTTCATTTTTAATAAATTCTAAATCGCTTACAACCTGATCCTTTAATTTGGGGTCGTTCAAATTAGTAAGGGAGACATCTACTTTAGACCTGATTTTTGATACCCAATAATTTTTAACAAAATCTACTACTGATTTTTTCTTGTCATAATAATAGAACTGCTTTTCAAATTTATTTTCTTTAAATTGATTTACGGCAAGCGCTTCAAATGCCCAGCGCGAGGTCATCATTTCGCCAGCAAAGGGAACATTTTTCTGAGTGGTGAGAATCGGATTCAATTTGTCAAATTTAACTATGACTCCGCTAAGAAGCAGCTGAGGGATAAGAAGAATCGGAATGATAATATAAACCGTGATGGCTGAATTGAATGCGGATGAAATATTCAAACCAAGAACGTTGGCGCAACAGGCAGTAGTGAACAAAACAAACCAATAGTCGAAATACATTCCTTTTATGTTGAGAATAGAATTCCCGACAGCAATAAACATAATCATCTGTATAGCTGAAAGTGTAAATAATATCGTCAGTTTTGAAAAAAGGTAGCTTCCTTTGCTGAGATTCAGAAATTTTTCCCGTTTCAGAATTTTCCTGTCCTTAATGATTTCTTCTGCGCTCACCATCATGCCAATAAAGAGAGCTACCACCACTGACATAAAAAGGTAAGAAATAAGATTTTCATTCTCACGGAAAATATATCCTGTCTTGTTAGAAATATCCGTATTGTAAAACCTTACCATGAAAGCAAGAATAAAACCGAGCAGTGGCGCTTCCAGAAAATTGATAGACATGTATTGCCTGTTGGCGAGTTTTGAAAGAACATCGCGCGTTACAAAAACCTTGAACTGCTTTAGCTTATTGGGAATGCTCAGCGTGCTTGGAACCGATTCATTAACTTCTGTCGGCTTGACCAGTTCTTTTTCTATCTGCTCAACATAATGCACATTCCATTCAGGCGGTGAAATTTTACGGTTGCGCGTGAGGTTTCCGTATTCATCCAATACTTTTGATTCAATGATATTAAAAATCTGTTCGGGATTTACGTTGCCGCACTCTACACATTCGCTTTCATCGCTCTTCACATGATTGATGAGGCGCTTGAAATAAATGATGGCGTCAACCGGGTTTCCATAATAAATCGGGTAGCCGCCCACATCAAGAATAATCATCTTGTCAAACATTTTATAAATGTCTGACGATGGCTGGTGAATCACCACGAACAAAAGTTTTCCTTTGCGCGCAAGTTCTTTCATCAGGTCCATGATGTTTTCCGAATCGCGCGATGAAAGGCCGGAAGTGGGCTCATCCACAAAAAGAACGGATGGCTCGCGAATCAATTCAAGAGCAATGTTCAAACGCTTGCGCTGTCCGCCAGAAATTGTTTTTTCCAGAGGCGAACCTACTTTCAGATTCCGCGCTTCAAACAATCCCAGATCCTGCAGAACGGAATTTACTCGCTCGGTAATTTCGTAATCGGTGAGATTATCAAAACAAAGTTTGGCATTATAAAACAAATTCTGAAAAACTGAAAGTTCTTCAATCAGCAAATCATCCTGCGGAATCATTCCTATGATTCCTTCTGCTTTGTCTCTTTCCGTGTGAATATTTATTCCATTGATGAGGACATGCCCTTTGCTGGGAATTTCGTTTCCGTTCAGTACATTGAGGAGCGTTGATTTTCCGGCACCGCTTCCACCCATGATGCCGATAAGTTTCCCTGACTCTTCATAAATATTTACGTTACGCAACCCAATTTTTCCTGTAGGGAATTTATATTCTTCAATTTCGGCAACGAAAGAAGTTTTTGCTTTTGACGTGTCGGCAAGGAATCGCCCGATGATATCGCTGTAATAAATCGGGTGAACGCGGGGGCTGCGAATGGAGGATCCTTCTGTAAGGATGTATAATTTATCCTGACCGATAACCTGTCCGTTCAGGTAAAGCGCATCCGTTCCGAAATGTTTCATGATGTACATGCTCACGCTCTGAATCTGCAAAACGCGGATTTGCCCTGTGAGATGAACGGACTGAATATGCTTTACTTTAAAATTCGGCTTAGCGTCTTTGTTATCAACTACCAGCAGATACGTTGAATCAGGAACAGCATCCGCCTGACTGCGAACAAACTCAATCATTCGCTTGAACTCGTCATCGCTGATGTTAAACGTTTCAGCAACGGTTTGCACAAATTCCAATTCCTGCTGTGAAATATCATTGCTGGAATAAATAAATTCCAGAAGGCGCACAAACACAACCACTTTTTGTTTTTGTTCCAGTTCGGTGTTTATCTGAGAACATATTTTCAACACCTTTACCGAGCCGAGCGAAGTTCTTTTTGCCGCACCTTCCTTGCGCTGAGAAACTTTATGGTAATCTTCGAGAAACTGGTCAAAAAGTTTCAGGTATTGTTCCACCATTTCCTGGTTCAGCTGCTGTTTCAGAAATGACTGTACAATTAATCTTCCTGAATTGGAAACGCCATCCACTTTCGCAATGATGGCGAACATCTGCATCAGGGCTTTTAATATACGTTCACTCATAAATTTTGTCCGTTGTTAGTTGATAGTCGTCAGTTGTATTTAAAACAACGGGCAACTGATCACTGACTACTAACTAATTATTGTTTAAAGCCGATTAATACTACCGCACATCCTGACTGGGCGCCTCCGAGAGTCGCTTCAAGAATTACATCCAGTGTTGAAGTCACTTTAAAATCCCAGTAAGAAGCATTTCTATATTCCTTATTTGTAAAAAGAAGATTGCGCTCTTCATCAAACACTGAAAAAATAAGATTGCCATCTTTCAAGCCAGTGCAGGCAGCGATGCGATACGTTCCTCCGCCATAAAATGTGGTATGAAATTCCGCATTCTGATCAGAAAGCAGAAGCGCGCGGTATTGTTGTCCGTCAGAAATGTAGGGCGACATGATATGCTTCGCACAAATGGAAGCGATGGTATCGCACTGCGCGTGTAAACCCATCCCCGACCCTTCCCAAAGGGAAGGGAGAATAATTAATGTGAAAGCTAAGCTGAGAACTATTTTTTTCATCTTCATGGTTGTATTATGTCTTTGTTTCTTTTCCTTCCTTCTTCCCTATGGGAAGAGATGGAGAGGGGCTTCATTTATGCTGTGATTAATCCGCGGATGGCGGCAACCTTTTCAGTAATGGTTTCTATACTCTGAGGAGTGATTATAATATCTGATTTGCTGGTGATGGTGGTTGTTTTAGTTACTTCATCTGTAACAGGGCGCTCGTATTTATACACGTATTGAACTTTGTCATATTCAGATTTGAGGTCGTTGAGTTTTTGCAAAAGTTCAGCGTATTCCTCATTGCCCTGATAGGCAGAGAGAAGCGCAATTAAATTGTTTAATGTATTTTTCTGTTCTGCAATTCTGCGCTTCACATCATCGTTGCCTTTTGTTTTCTGAACATTAAGAGCAAACTGAAGTGTTTCAATCCATCCGCCAGCGATGATGAGAGCGGCTTCTTCGTTGCGCTCGTTATCCTTCAGAAAATCATTGCTAGCCCGGTAAGCAGCGGAAACCAGCACCAGCATGGAATCTTTCTGACCAAGATTTTTTTGAAAACGCTGAATAAGATTTTTATCAAATGCAGTTGACAATCCGAGGTCAGTGGCAATTTTATTCGTCACGTTAAAATATCCGAGCGCATCCTGCGTCTGGTCATAAAGAGTGGTGTAGCCAAGGTCAGCTCCATAGATTCCCAGATTCAGACACTTCTGAAATTTTGTGGAATATGAATTTGACTTGTCGGTTTGATTAAGCATTGATTTGTCATACTGGGCACCGCTTTTCTGAATAAGCATAGCTGTTTGAATAGGGGAAGGAATGATGAACATCTTTCCGCTAACGCCCAGCGCCACATTGTTCGAATCAATCATGTTCTGAACCTGCTTATCTACTTTTTCAGCATCTTCATTTCCTCCGCATGCAGAAAAGAAAATGGCAGCAGGAATGACAAGACAGATACCACTTTTCAAAAAACTAAAGAGGGTGGTTTGTTTCATTTTCATTGAGTATTTATTGAAATGATTTTAGTACGATGAATAGTTGCCAAAAGTAACATTTTTTTACAATTTCAACATACAAGAAAAATTAATAATGGTGGATAACTTTCCGGGCGAGTATCCGCTATGAAAACTAGAACTTAATTAATCTTGTCAAACCTATTTTTCTTCTCCACTGCTTCTTTCACTTCCAACATTTTTCCCCGATGCTCTTTTCCGTTCAATGCTTCTATGGCTTTGAGCGCATCGGCTTTCTTTTCAAATTCTACAAACCCAAATCCTTTGGATGACCAGTCGGCACGGTCATAAATAATTTTGGTGGAAAGGATTTCTCCGTGAACGGCAAAGATGCTTTCCAGTTCAAGTTCATTTACCTCAGGATGAATGTTTTTTACAAATAGTTTCATTTTAAAATTTCTGGTAACGGAGTAACGAATTATTTTACGAATATAACGAATGAATACCAGCCATGATTCGTAAAATTCGTTATCAGATTTGTTATTTCGTTACCAGTGAATTTTCACCATTTAGAAATTTTATATCCTTTAATGCTGTAATATAAAATGAAAAGATAACAGGGAATCATTATCAGATAGGCATACTGATGTCCGATGGAAGAAATGTCGGCAAGTTTTCCGTAGAGAAGAGGAAGTGTTGCGCCTCCGGCAATCGCCATGATGAGCAATGCAGAACCTGTCTTGGTGAATTTTCCCAAGCCGTGAATGGCAAGAGGCCAGATAGCAGGCCACATCAACGCGTTTGCAAGTCCGAGCAATGCAATGCAGAGAACAGAAGTGTATCCCCGAGTGGTTACTGCTATAATGGTAAATATAATGCCAATTATTGCAGAAATAGAAAGAGCAAATGCCTGTGAAATTAGTTTAGGTATTGTAAGAATTCCAACAATATATCCTATCACCATTGCAATTAAAGTATAAGCAGTAAAATTTTTTGTTTCGGATAATAAAATTCCCTGTGATTGACCGTAATTGCCGATGGTATCACCTGCCATTACTTCAACACCAACATAAAGAAAAAGCGCTATAACGCCAAGAACTAAATTCGGAAACTGGAAAATACCAAGCCCACCCCGACCATCCCGAAGGGAGGGAGATCGACCACGCAACCCTCCCCCATCGGGGGAGTTGGAGGGGGCAGCATCTTCTATTTCAGGAAGCGGAGAAAAATAAATCATCAATCCAAGGAGTATCAGAACAGCCGCCATTAAAGAATAAGGAAGAACCACACGTAAAGCAAGTTCATCCAGCTTAATGATTTTTTGCGCTTCATCCAATTGCTGTAATTCTTTTACCAACGCATCGGCATCTGACAAAACAATGGCACCAAGAATAATTGGCGCCAGCACGCCAGCCGCTTTATTGCAAATACCCATCACGCTGATTCTTGCCGCTGCGCTTTCAATCGGACCTACTATGGTTATATAAGGATTAGAGGCAGTTTGAAGAATGGACAAACCTGTTCCGATTACAAAAAGTCCGAGAAGAAATAATTCGTAAGTACGCGAATGAGCGGCAGGAATAAAAAGTAAAGCACCGCCAGCCATCACGAATAATCCGAGCATCATTCCTTTTTTGAAACCAGTTTTTTGCAGCACCCATGAAGAAGGAAGCGCCATTACGAAATAGGAAATGTAAAATGCAAACGCTACTAAAAGAGATTGAAACGTGTTTAACTCACAGGCGATTTTCAAATACTGAATGAGGGTTCCGTTGAGCCAGGTAACAAAACCGAAAATAAAAAACAATGCTCCCAGTATGAAAATCGGAACAAGGTTGGATTTTTTTTGCATTTCGGTTTAGGCTAAAGCCCGTTATTAATTT
The DNA here is from genome assembly GCA_016213405.1 of Bacteroidota bacterium. Lineage (NCBI taxonomy): Bacteria > Pseudomonadati > Bacteroidota > Bacteroidota bacterium. Next base: position 30,444 of record JACRAM010000100.1, on the reverse strand, counting down.
TGCTTCTAATAGCCACGACCTTAAGGTCGTGGAAATAAAATTCCAAAAATCAAAAAGGGCTTCAGCCCTGACATATCAGTTATGTTTTTCTATAAATGTAATTCCAAATTTTTCCAGTTCCGCCAGAACAGGATTGTAAATTTCTTTTACAGTAGGAATCCACACACCAGTAAGATTTATTTTTCCGTTCAGAATAAGTTTGGTAGAAATTGCGAGTGGAAGCCCAACTGTTTTTGACATGGCAGTATTAATCTGGTCATCACCTATCACAACCATCGATGAAGTTAGTTTCTGAATTTTGCCTTTGGCTGTTCTCTTGAGACTTGAGACTTGAGACTTGAGACTTGGTTCTTTGTATTCAAAAAGATGCTGCATCACCACCATGTCTTTATCGTGTTCTTTCAAACTCCATTTCTTCATTAATAAGTCAAGAAGAATTTCTGCGGGAGATGAATTTTGTAAACCTATTTTCTGATTCTTAAATAGGCCAAGCCAATCCAGCTTTTTCATTACAGGGGAGTTATCTTTTTCGCGGAGAAACTTTGCCAGTTTCTTTTTTACAGAGCCCTCTCCCTTTCTCCCTCTCCCTCGGGGTGAGGGATGGGGTGAGGGCAAAAAGGAATCAATCAGTTCAGCGTAAGAAATAGTTGAAGAGTTAGAGACTTTGCAGTTATCATCCGTAAGCCCGAGTTGAATGAAGGCATTCCACGCTTTGCAGAAGCCGGGCATACGCAAAGTGCCGCGAAGCATATTTTTTACATCGTGTAATCCGTACAATTCCATATAAGAAAGAGAATCGCGGTTGGCGTATGCTTCAAACTTTCCCCAACCGTCCACAGAAATTGTTTCAACATTCGAAAACAATCTTGTGTAAGGAACATATTTTGTTTTTCCATCCTCTAGAAACTGAGCAGTTGCTCCGGTGGAATCACCAGACTGCCCTGCCATCACCACAGCACGCGGGTTCCAGGTGAATTTATATCCCCATGGATTATCGTTTGATTCGGGAGCTACTAATCCACCGCAATAGGATTTGAAAGTTATCATCGTTCCGCCTTTGGCTTTCACTTCATCAATCACCTTCATGGCGGAAAGATGGTCTATGCCCGGGTCCAATCCAATCTCATTCAGAAAAATTACGCCCGCTTTTTTTGCATCCGCATCCAATTCTTTCATCTGCTTGGAAACATAGCTTGCAGTGACCAGATGTTTTTTCTGCTTCAAACATTCTTTCGCCACAGGCAGATGCATGGTGGCGGGAAGCATGGAAATAACCAAGTCAACCTTACTGATTTCTGCAGCTCGTTGCTCTTCATTATTAATATCCAAAGCAATGGCATGCGCATTTGAATGATGATTTGTTTTCTGCTCAGCGAGTTCAAGAGAAATATCAGCAACGGTGATCTTCCAGTTCTCTTTTTGAGAATTATCAAGCAGGTACTTTATTAATGTAGAGGCAGAACGCCCGGCACCTATGAGAAGAATATTTTTCATCGTTGAAAGGATATAAGGGACATAGGGGATATACAGGAAATACAGGCAATAGGGTTAAATTCAAGTTTCATTTATCTGTAAATTTAGATTTCTCATTCTTAACATATTTCATATAACCGTTCAATGTAACTTTGCCCCCTCAATTAACTTTATTCCCTCATTATATAAATCCTCAGAAATAAATTTTAAGTCAATGCATGTAATTAAATCATCCTTCAATTCAAACATCGATCCTCTTGCAATTCTGCAAAACTGCAACAACTCCTGGTAATGAAATCTTTCGTATCCTTCTGCAATATTTTCTGTTATACTAACGCAGGATTTCCTCATTTGAAAAGCCAAGTTGAATTCTTCGGCTTTTGGCATTAAAGGAATTATTTTAGCATAAAAAAATAATTTAATACTACGTGCTTTCTGCCAGCATATTAATGAAGTAAAATCTTTTGCTTCATTATAACCAACATGCGGCTCTTCCACATAGGAGCTATTAATTTCTGGTTCCGTATATTTTTTTGTTTTGTTCATGTTGTTCCCTTATTCCCTGTATTTCCTTATTCCCTTTTTTTTCCTTCCACTTCACAAGGCGAAGTTAAAATATTTACATTCGCGGAAGATTTTGGCATAACATTTGTAAACGCATCCATCCAAACCATAAAAACCAATCCAATGAAAAAACAAAACAAAACAAATTTGCAAATGTGCAGATGTGAAAATGTGAAAATGAAACCACACATCCTCGCGTTCGGAGTTGCGCTGTTTATCTGCATATCAGCTAATTTGCTAATCAGCACATCGGGCTTTGCCCAGAACAACCTCGTCATTTTCAGCGAACAGGGCGAACAGTTTTATGTGGTGCTGAACGGCATTAAACAAAATGCCAAACCCGAAACCAATGTGAAAGTAACCGGTCTTATGCAGCCGATGGTTTCAACAAAAATCATTTTCGCAGATGGCAAAACTCCTGACCTTGACCAGAAAGTTTATTTAATGTCGGGCGGCAATGAAGTGCAGGGATATGAATTTGTGTATGCGCTCAAAATGAAAAAAGGCACCACGGCAAAAGGTTCAGACAGCGCCATGACAGAAGGCGGTTTGATTGGCGTTGCCGGCAATCTGAAAAAAGTTGACAAGGGATACAAACTCGCTTACCGAAGCGAAGCGGTTATCGCGCAAGCGCCACCCACACAAGGGCAAACGGTGATTGTTTATTCCACCGTTCCTCCGCCTGTAAACCAATCCACCACCACTTCAGTGACCACCACCACCACCGGCACTGCGCCAACAGGCGATCATGTGAATGTGGGAATGAACGCGCCCGGTGTGAACTTCAATATGAATGTGAATGTGAATGACGGTTCTTCCAACTCTTCTTCCACATCCACCATGACCTCTACCACTACTTCGTCAACCACCACCAGCGGAAGCGGAGGCACTGTGTATGTATTGCCCGGCTACAGCGGACCCAACAACTGCCCCTGGCCCATGAGCCCCCCAGATTTTGAAAGCGCCAAGGCGAGCATCAAAGCAAAATCATTTGAAGACAGCAAACTCACCATGGCGAAACAAATACTCGGAAGCAACTGCCTGCTTTCGTCACAAGTGAAAGAAATAATGCTGGTGTTCAGCTTTGAAGATACCCGCCTTGACCTTGCCAAACTGGCTTGGGGAAAAACCTTTGACCCGGGCAATTATTACAAACTCAATGATGCCTTCACCTTTGAATCAAGCATTGATGATTTGAACAGGTATATTGAAGGGCGGAAGTAAATTTTGGGCATCTCTAAAATCTATTTTGAATGAAGAACATTTGAACATTTGAATAGCGAACATTCGAAGTTCACCCCGTTGGATAATTACATGGTTCAATGGGGAATCAAAAATTAAAACAATATCCTACGGGGTGAATGCATTTTACTTCTGATTTCGTAATTCAAATGTTCAATTATTCTATTGTTCACCCTGTTGGATAAGTATCCAACGGGGTGAACCCTTAATCTGAATAATGTCTAATGGCAGAAAACAATTTTTTCAAACTTGATTTAACAAATAAATGGGCAAACGATTTTTGCAATGATCATGATGCTACGCGCGAACTGTACCGCACAGGTTATGAACTGCTGAAAAACTCCCCGATGGCTGATGAAAATGAAAACAAACTTTCATTTGAAGAAAATATAAAATACTTTGCAAAAATATCAACCCATTCGGTAAAGTTTAACGAAGCATATATTGATCTGTTAATTTCTTATTCCGCTTTTCAGGCGCAAGCTGAAAAAGATGAAAACACGCTAAAGGAATTTAAAAAACTACCTGAAAAATTTTCAGATGTAAGCGATACATTATGCACACTGAATGATGCTTTCACAAAATATTTTGAGAGTTTAAAAGACATCATTTGAGTCACAAGCACCAAGTACCAAGTACCAAGAAACAGCCGATGTTGTATTTCTTGGGACTTTGGACTTGGAATTTGGAATTTGGAACTTTCTTCGGCTGTTCCCTATGAAAGCACTGCCGTGTGCGGCTGCGTCCAGGGTCCGCTCTTATCGGGATGAATGGGGTCATACCAGCGGAAATAGCCATAAAATCTTTTTCCCACATTGGTAATGCCCCAGGTGCATGATGAAAAGAGATTTGCTGCTCTGATTGAAAAAATTTTGAAGAAACTTGTTTTTGATTTCACTATACGATTTAAACTCCTTTATCTGCGCCATTTGAGGCGAATATAAAACATAGAATTCACAAAAGCATTGTCCATTTTGGACATTAGATTTCTTTCATAATTCATTTTATGCCACAAAAACACAAAGACACAAAATTTCACAAAAGAATTTTTAGTGTTTCTTTCGTGTTTTAGTGATTTAGTGGCAGATGTTTTTTCCTTACTCTAAAAACCGGAAGGATGGAATGGTGGAAGAATGAAAGAATGAGAAACAGCCCGATCTTCCAACCTTCCATTCTTCCATTTTGTCTTGCAACCAGTTAAAGGATGGAATGGTGGAAGAATGGATGTTTTCCCAACCTTCCAATCTTCTCCTGAAGGGACTCCTTCGGAGCTTTCTTCCAATCTTCCTGTATTTAGAGATTCTCTGTAATAAATTCTCACCTCACAAACTCTACCTTGTAAGTGCTGACATTATTTTTTCCGTCAGTAACAGTGAGAACGAAGGTGTGTGCCACCCCTTCCCCCGTCCCGACTTGTCGGGAGGAAGGAGCCTCTCCCCCTTTGGGGGAGATAAGAGTGGGGGTCTGAAATTCATAAAACAACAACGCCTTCTTCGGTTCGTATTCCATCAGCACCCATTTGCCGTCAATGGTGGCGCGATATGATTTAATTCCTGTGAGGTTATCTGAAATGATAATGGAAATTGTTTTTGCCTTTGCCATGTTCTTGCCATTATAAATATTGTATGGCTTGATGGTGGGAGCAACCGTATCAAGCGCAACCGTAAAACGCCCGAAGTAGCGGGTTTGGGTGGTGAGCCACAATGCCCCCACTAACTCCCCCGAAGGGGGAGAACTTGGGCGTGCAGTTCCCTTCCCTTCGGGAAGGGTTAGGGATGGGCTGCCCTTCTGATCCGTCATATTATTCTTCCCATCCAGCAAAACAATGGTAGCTTTTGACTGAAGGTTTTTAGAAAGATATTTTGTTTTTATAGAAAGAGAATAGTTGACTTGCAAGGGCACCACTTCTTTGTGAATGGTGTGAACCGGAGAAAAAGTTCCGGGCAGCGTATCCTTGCTCATGGAATAATCAAAATCAATATCTGAATACAATGCACAGGGAGAAATTTCGATTTTTATGTTTTCGGTTTCGTATTTGTTAAGGTCAGAGCATTTCATTTTAGTTGGGAGTTGGGAGTTGGGAGTTGGGAGTGTTTTAATTTTCTTCTCCGAACTCCGAACTTTGAACTCCAAACTTGAAGTGTTCCCGAAAAAATCTTTTACCACAAACTTCACCGGATGAGAAAGCGAGTCATCAAACCGAAACAACCCTTCATTCACCATGCACTGATAAATAGAAAGCATATTGTTCTCTTCACGAAAACATTTCTGAATTTCCTTATTGCTCTTTGCTTCTTCGGCATAATCAATGAGGGAATTTACATAGCGGGATTCGTCAAAAGAAATTTCGTTCAGCTCGTGATAATAAATCCGATGTCCGTCAATGTATAAATCAACTGAGTATGCTCCCAGTTTTCCCGCTTCTTTAATGTTGGCATAATCATACGTTTCAATTCCAAAGCCGATATCACCGCTCACAGTTATTTTTTCAGCCGAAGAAAGTTTGTATTTGCCCTTACTTCCATAAACCCCGTAGGACTTTTGACCTTGTCCAACGGGGTAAACTTTTATTTTCTTCGGAACATTTTTTCCATTCACCGAACTTGAATCATTCGCAGGATAAACCCCGTAGGACGGATGTTCAACGGGGTAAATGGCAAGCGTCATTAGTTTTGGGGGAACGGTATCATGTATCCTGAATCCAAAAAGAAACGGGTTATACGCGTTCTCTGTTACCGCATCGCGGATTTCAAAATGCAGATGCGGAGATTGCGAGCCACCTGTGTTTCCTGAAATGGCAACCGTGTCGCATTGTTTCACTCTCAGTAAATTTGAATCAGGAAAAAGTTCCACCTCATATTGCTCCAACCGGTACTGTTCCAGTTCCAGGTACTTGGCAATCTTTCCGTACAATCGCTGAAGATGTCCGTAAACAGTAACATATCCATTCGGATGCGTGATGTAAATACACTTGCCATATCCCCATGGAGAAATTTTTATGCGCGACACATACCCATCGGCTGCGGCATAAATGAAAGCGCCTTCTCTCCCACCCGTTTTAATATCTATGCCTGCATGAAAATGATTGGGACGTATCTCCCCGAAGTTTCCGGCAATGCTCAGCGAAGAATCGGTGGGCTCAACAAAATATCCCTGCGGAAATTTTTTGGGTGATGATTTGGTTTGAGCTGCATCCTGCCGAATGATTGCGCTTCCTAAGTTAAATGGAAAGAGAAGTAGAACCAATCCGCCAACTGGCGGAAGAAATACAAAAAATCTATAGCACCCTTTACCCCGTTGGATAATTCTAATCCTACGGGGTTTAGGGCGGTGGGAAAATATTTTTTTCATCCTGCTCAAAAAAACAGGAAATAACCTTGCCAAATCAGCAATGAATACTATTTTTGTGAACAAATATTTATTGATAAGATGAGCGATTTAAAATCAGTTGCCTCGTCACTTGAAAGCAAAATCGAAAAATTAGTAGATTTGCATCATCGGACGAAGAAGGAATTATCCGCTCTTCAAACCCAACACAACAACTTAACTCAAACTGCATCACAACAAAAACAAACCATAAAAGAACTTGAGGATAAATCTAAAGTTCTCAAACTATCAAAATCACTATCAACCACCAACGAAAACACAACTGAACTAAAACTAAAAATAAACGAACTGATACGGGAAGTAGACAAGTGCATGGCTCTTTTGAATAAGTAAACACGCAGAAAGCAAGTAAATGAAAGACCAACTATCCATAAAAGTTTCTATTGCGGGCAGAATTTATCCTGTGACTATTGAACGAAGTGAAGAAGAAAACGTAAGAAAAGCGGTTAAGGTCATCAACGAAAAAGTAACTGATTACGAAAAAAACTTCAACATCAAAGACCGACAGGATTTGCTCGCAATGAGTTCGCTTCATTTCGCTTCACAGGCCACAGAAATCAATCACAATACCAGCAAAGAAGAAAAAGGAATACTGGAGCGATTAGAGAAAATAGAAAAAGCTGTTTCTGCTGAGTTAAAAGATTAATTGCACCTTGCCCCTCCCCCTAACGGGAGGAAAATTGTTTCCCATATCAGTTCATAGATTGAACTAAATGGGAATTTTTATTTATATAAACACAAACCAACACGCCCTGAAAGTCCTTTCCTTCGGGAAGGATTCCCGCCTGCCGGACGGGCAGGTAGGATGGGCTTCTAATAATTATATTCTATGAACTTAGATACAACCTCCATCATATTCATAGTCATTGCAGCCATAGCAGGACTTGGAATCGGAATTCTGATTGCCTCATCCCTGCTCCGCAAGTCGCTTGCAGGAAAAGGACAAATAAAAATTAAAGAGGCAGAGATTGAAGCGGAGAAGATAAAGAACGAAAAACTTCTTCAGGCGAAAGAAAAATTCCTGCAGATGAAATCAGACCACGAGCATGTCATCAATGAAAAAAACAGGAACATGCTTGCTTCTGAGCAACGAACAAAGCAAAAAGAACAGCAGGCATCGCAAAAGCTCGAGCAGGTTCAGCGCAAAGAACGCGAATTGGATACGCTGAAAAACAACCTGACCGGTCAATTGGAAATTATCGAGAAGAAAAAATCAGAACTGGATAAGGGCTTGCAAAAACAGATTGCCATGCTGGAAGCAGTTGCCGGAATTTCGGGTGAAGATGCCAAAGCACAACTCATTGAATCGCTCAAAGACAAAGCGAAAACGGAAGCAATGGCGTTCATCAACCAGTCAATGGAAGAAGCCAAGCTAACTGCAAGCAAGGAAGCAAAGAAAATTGTGATACAAACCATTCAGCGGATTCCTACCGAACATGCGGTGGAAAATTCAGTTACCGTATTCCATATTGAAGGCGATGACACCAAAGGAAGAATCATCGGACGAGAAGGAAGAAACATACGCACACTTGAATCTTTGACTGGTGTTGAAATCATTGTAGACGATACGCCTGATGCTATCATTCTTTCCTGCTTTGATCCTGTGAGAAGAGAAATCGCACGTCTTGCGTTGCACCAGCTCGTTGGTGACGGACGCATTCATCCGGCACGCATTGAAGAGATAGTTGAGAAGGTGAAAAGACAAATAGAAGATGAAATTGCCGAAACAGGAAAGCGAACTACAATTGATTTAGGAATCCACGGTCTTCCCGCAGAACTTATTCGCCTCATAGGTAGAATGAAATACCGTTCGTCATACGGACAAAATTTATTGCAGCACTCCCGCGAAGTGGCCAATCTTTGCTCCGTAATGGCTGCTGAGTTTGGATTGAATCCGAAAGTTGCCAAGCGAGCCGGATTGCTTCACGATATCGGCAAAGTATTTGAACAGGAACTGGAATTACCTCACGCCATTGCAGGAATGAAACTCGCTGAAAAACTAAAAGAGAATCCTGAGATATGCAATGCTATCGGAGCTCACCATGATGAAGTTGAAATGACCTCGCTCTACTCCCCTATCGTTCAGATATGCGATGCGATTTCAGGAGCACGCCCCGGTGCAAGGCGCGAAGTGCACCAGCAATATATTCAACGCTTGAAAGACCTGGAAAATCTGGCGATGGCAAATAACGGAGTTGAAAAAGCATATGCCATTCAGGCAGGTCGCGAACTCAGAGTAATCGTTGCAGCGGAAAAAATTTCTGATAAAGCTGCAGAAGAACTTTCATTCAACATTGCCAATAAAATCCAAACCGAAATGACGTATCCCGGACAAGTGAAAGTGACTGTCATCAGGGAAACAAGAGCGGTTAATATTGCGAAGTAATATCAAACAATCATGGAAGACATTAATTCAGAAATTGATTTATGGGAGCTGATAGGTAATGGGTTTAATCTGTTAAAAAAAAGAAAGACAGTAATACTTTCGTTCTTCTTGCTGGGAATACTTTTTGGTTTCAGCAATTTATTAATGCATCCTTTAGACTTCAAAGCCTTCTTTAGGAAAGAATTTATTGCTCAGTCTTCTGTCATTTCAAACGAAATTCTTTGCGATATAATAAATAACATTCCATTAAACCCGAAAGAAAAAAGCACCAACACAAACGGAGTTTTATTTCCGAATTCAAGAAATATTCAAGGAAAATTAGCAGCGAACAACAATAAAGAAACGCGTCTTAGAGTCACCATAGAAGTTTTTAGCTCTGCTGACATTGACAGTGTGCTGAATCTGTTAACTGTTTACATTAATTCGATTGAGGCCCTAAATGAAAAATTTAAGTTTCAGCAACAACAACAGCGGCAATTGCTTTCCGTATTAAAAAAACAAATTGCTTTATCGGATACTGCCGGCAAGAATGCAAATTCTCTGAACTCTGTTGAAGTATTTGAGAAAAAACAAAACTTAGAAAAAGAATTATTGCTGAATAAGATTGTAAATTTTATACCAATAAATCCCGACTGCATTTTCATCAGCAATAGGAGGGCGGGCGTTTTGAATGTTTTGGGTTACAGCTTTCTTGGAATTGTTATCGGATTTATTATTGCATTTGCTATGAATTTAGTACAACGAAAATAATACTAAATAGTTTCAGAAGATTCTGCTTTCATGTTAAAAACGCTCTCATTAAAGTCTGAGTTTACTAAAAACACTTTCGTATTAATTATCGGCACTGTCGTTGCGCAAAGCATTCCCATACTATTACAGCCGTTTCTGAGAAGGATCTATTCTCCTGAAGATTTCGGAGCTATGGCTGTATACCTGACTATTTTCGGAATGATCACCATTGCCTCTTCGCTCAGATATGAAGCGGCCATTGTGTTGCCTAAAAATAATATTGCCGCGGCGAATATTCTTTCGCTTGCCTGCCTAATAACTATTTCATTCTCCATTATTCTGTTTGCTGCATTGTTTTTCTTTAAGAATGAGATAGTGCAATTAATTAATTTCCCTAATAAATATTCCAATTATTTGTATTTCCTGCCCTTTGCCTGCTCTGCTTTCAGCATTTTTCAAAACATGAATTATTGGCTGATTCGGCAGAAAGCTTTCAAGGCTTCAGCAACTAATAAAATAGTAAGAAGAGGAATTGAAGGAGCTGTTCAGACTGCTTCAGGAATTTTAAAAATTCCCGGAGGATTATTTTTTGGAGACTTAGCCGGAAACATCGCAAATGTTTTTTCAGGCATCCGTCAGTTATTTAAAAATGATTTCGCATTAAAATTTATATCGTTGAAAAAAATCAAATGTGTTTTGAAAAGATACAGTGACTTTCCAAAGTTTAATGTACTGCCGACACTGCTCAGCAGCGCAGCAACAGTTCTGCCTTTTTTATTTATAAATAAACTCTATTCTACCGAAACTGTGGGTTACCTTGATCTGTCGAGGCTTGTTTTATCTATTCCGCTCATATTTATTTCTTCTTCCATCTCCCATGTCTTTTTCCAGCAGACAACTGAAAAAAAAAACAGTTCCTTAAGCATTAAAAAAGACATCATGAATATTTTGTACATGCTTTTAGCAGTAATTTTTGTTGAAGCCCTGCTCATCCTTCTGTTTGGTCCTGCATTATTCGGGTTTGTATTTGGCAGAAAATACGAAGTATCGGGTTTCTTTTCCCAGATACTAGTCTTCAGTTTTGCTCTGAATTTTATCGGCTCTGCCTTTTCTTCAATTTTTATAACATTTGAAAAAATCCGCCTGAACAGCATCTGGCAGATACTCTATTTTTTAGCAATATGCTCCTTGCTTTTTTTTAAGGGGCTTGGCATTTATGGTTTCCTGAAAATTTACGTACTTATTGAAATAGGCATGCTTTCGGTTTACTGCATAATAATTTATTTCATAGTAAGCAATTATGAAAACAAAATAAAGAAACACATTCACCTGTAGATGTCTTCATTTAAAATAATAGTTAAAAAAGAATTTCTCCTGCTGAAAACGCTGTTGACAATTATTTACATTGCCATGGAAATGTATTATTCTTATTTCATTTCTGAACAGTATGATTATATGGGATTTATTCCCGATCTGAATTTATTGAAGTATGCCATTACAAAAGTTGTTTTTCTTCTATTGCTCATAGGGTCATTTAACTTGTATAATCAAAGCAAATTTTTGTATTCAATTTATCTTTTGCTGATTTTCTTTTTTTACATTCCTAATGCAATTTTATTCTCATTCAGCAATTTTCCCACGGGACCCTTTGTCTCAAATGCCTTCTTTGTTTCTTTTTTCCTGATTACGCCTTACATAAAATTTCCTATTCCTGACCTATCCATTCCGGTCAAATACAAGGGATTGACGCTAATCAGCATTGCTTTACTTTTACTTATACCTATTCTGCTCACCTTTAAATTGAATATTAATTTAAGAACACTGCTTCTTTCTGAAATATATGAAACGCGGGAAACTTTTTCTAAAAATCTGCATGGAATTCTCGCCTACTTCTATAACCTTGAAGCAAAAACAATCATTCCTGTTTCGTTGGTGTTTTTCATGATTAGCAGAAGATATTTTTTTATTGGACTGCTTCTCTTGCTGCTGCTGTATCTTTTTGTGATTTCAGGAAACAAGCTGGTCTATTTCACCTCCATCATTGTTGTTTTTTTCTTTTACATCGGAAGAAGTCATGTTTCAAAACTGAGTAATTTTTTTCTGATTGTACTGATTTTTTTCGCACTGGTTCCCATTATTGATAATTTTATTTTTAAAATAAATTTACTTGGAGGAACTTTTATAAACAGATTCCTTTTCATTCCCGCACTGACTACACAGTTCTATTTTGATTTTTTTGACGGCAACCCTTTTTACTTTGCCGAGAGCCATTTCTTTAATCACTTTGTGCACAGCCCGTATGACATGCCAATAGGATTTCTAATCACAAAAGTTTATTGGGGTGATTCCACCGCTTTTGCAAATAACGGAATAGTGTCAGACGGGTTCATGAACCTTGGGTATATTGGAGTTATTCTATTCTCTGCAATATTTATTTTTCTTTTTAGCTTATTTAATTCATTCAGACTTCACAAAGGTTATTATGGAATATTTTTCTGTTACATTTATATCATCTTGAGTGCACCCCTGCTGACTTGTTTGATCACTGGCGGAATTTTTCTATTTATATTACTTTCTATTCTCATTTTAAATAACAGAAAATCAATTTCAATATCAACTTAAATAAAATCTTGTGAGCTATAGATTTATCAGGATTACGGATTACTACGATGGATACCTAAAAAGTTATTATGAAAGGTTTCCTGGCAAGTCTCATTTATCTTACGAAGAACAACATAATCATTTAAAGAATGACTCGGTTGAACTGACAAGTTCTTTCGGTAAATATTTAAGAAACATGGGAGTTGATGCCATGGAAATTATTGCAAATGCGGAACCTTTGCAGCGAGCCTGGGCTAAAGAACATAACCTCAATGAATATTTAACTTTTCAGAAATTAATATCCGAACAAATTAAATATTATAAACCTGATGTTGTTTGGGTCGATCCTACTAAATTATTAAATAAGAAATGGATTCAGAATTTAAGAAATGAGGTTCGTTCACTTAAGTTAATTGTGGGCCATATTTGCGCACCCTATAATTCAGAAATAGCCGATTCATTTTCTTCTTTTGATATTATGTTTACTTGTGCCCCATGCCAGCAAAAAGAACTTACTGACATGGGATCAACTGCTGAATTAATTTATCATTCTTTTGACCCTTCAATTCTGGAATCATTAAAAACAGAAACAAAGAATTATCCCAGAATAGATTTTATTTTTACAGGTTCTTTGTTTACAGGATATGGATTGCATAAATCAAGAATAGAGTATATTGAAAAGATGCTTGAAGAAGATATTAACATAAGCATATTTGGAAATTTAGAAACCAGATCCAGAGTGCTTTCAAAAAAAGGCATGTATTATGCGATTAATTTTCTGAAAAATATTAAATGCAATTTCATAATTAATGAGATATCTCTCTTAAAAAAGAATATAAATTATGGAGATGAAAAGATTAATTATTACTCAAACAAATTAATTAATTCTGTAAAACCACCTGTATTTGGCTTGGAAATGTTTAAACTTTTAGCTTCATCAAAAATTTGTTTTAATATACATGGAGAAATAGCTAAAAAATGTGCGGGCAACATCAGATTATTTGAAGCAACAGGAACGGGCACATGTCTGGTCACGGATTGGAGAGAAAATTTAACTGATTTATTTGATGTTGAAAAAGAAATTGTGACTTATAAATCTGCGGAAGAATGTATGGATAAAGTAAAATGGTTATTAAATAACCCTGATGAACGTGAAAAGATTGCTAAAGCCGGACAAGAAAGGACATTAAAATATCACACAGTAGAAAACCGAGCAGCAGTTATTGATAAGATTTTAAGAAATAGTTTATAGACGGGTTTTATAATAAATTTAAATTATTTAATAAATGAAAGACAAGAAAAAATATTTTGATGACAATAATATTCATCCCACAGATATAATATGAATAGAATTAAAAATGCAAAAAATTAAATCTTATATATTGCAGCAATTATTTCACCCGGGACTGACAGCATTTTTAATTAATCCGTTCTTCCTGGGAAAAAGTGCCATGTATATTAATATTAAAAAATTCTCCGGATTTGTTTCGGGAAAAACATTGGATGTTGGCTGTGGAAGCAAACCGTATGTCCATCTTTTTTCAAAAGTCACTTCCTATACAGGTATGGATATAGAACAATCCGGGCATACCCACCAAAATGAACACATTGAAGTATTTTATGATGGAGAGCATTTCCCTTTTGAAGAAAATTCTTTTGATTCATTAGTGTTTTTTGAAGTGCTGGAACACGTTTTTAATCCGGACAAATTTTTTATGCAGATAAAAAAAGTTGTAAAACCAGGCGGGCATTGCTTGATTACAATTCCTTTTATCTGGGGAGAACACGAGCAGCCCTATGATTTCGCCCGCTATTCCTCATTTGGATTAAAACATTTATTTGATGCACATGGGTTTGAAATCGTCCGACACAAAAAATACTTAACTGATTTCAGATTGATTTTTTTATTAATAAATAGTTATTTATATACAACTATTAAAAAATACATACCAGGATTAACTGCATGGATCTTTATAATTCCGTTCAGCATTTTAAATAATTTGTTAGGATTGCTTTCATATTTTTTTCCTAGAAATATTGATCTGTATTTTGGCAATATCTATGTATTAAAGAATAAAAAAAAATAGTTTTATTCATGAGAAAAAAACATTCATGATAAAAGAATTTATACCACCTGCATTTTTGAATTACATGACCGGCTTTTTTTACGGGTGGAATGGAAATTACTCATCCTGGGCAGAAGCAAAAAAAAAATGTTCAGGTTATGACAGTGGTATAATTTTTTCAAAAGTAAAAGATGCTTTATTAAAAGTAAAAAACGGAGAAGCTGTTTTTGAAAGAGATTCTGTCCTTTTCAATAAAATTCATTACTCTTTTCCTCTCCTATCTGCTTTAGCATTAATTGCTCTGAAGAACAATGGGAAACTAAATGTTCTGGATTTCGGAGGCTCTTTGGGAAGCAGTTACTACCAGAATAAAAATTTGCTTAAAAATATCAATGAGTTCAATTGGTGCATTGTGGAACAGCCGCATTTTGTGAAAGAAGGACAAAAAACATTTTTCGACAATAATTTACATTTTTTTTATGATGTGCAAAGCTGCACGGCAAAATATAAAATTGATGTTTTGCTTTTGGCTTCCGTGCTTCAATATCTGGAAAGTCCATATAAATTCCTGGATGAAATCATGCTCAGTAATTTCGAATACCTGATTATTGACAGAACTCCTTTACTAAGTAAGGGCGAAGACAGGATTACTGTCCAAAAAGTGCCAAAAAATATTTACGATGCTAAATATCCATGCAGGATCCTAAATGAAGAAAAACTGTTGAACTATTTATCCAAACATTACGAATTGATTTTTGATTTTGAATCTCGCGAAAGAATAAATCTTCGCAATACTGCATTAAAAAGTTATTTCTTTAAACGAAGAAAATAAAACAACTATCTTCGAAAAACTTTCACAAGGGAATTTATGGCGCACCTATTAAACTTGAAAACTTTTACAGACAAACGCGGAAATCTTACGGTCATAGAAAAGGTTATTCCTTTTGACATAAAACGAATTTTTTACATTTATGGAGTTGATGAGTCAACCCGCGGGGGGCACCGCCATAAAAAAACTATACAGGCTGCAATCTGCCTACAAGGAAGCTGCACAATTTTCAATAATGATAATATTAAAAAAGAAGTTTTTGTTCTTGACTCTCCTGACAAATGTTTAATTCTTGAACCGAATGACTGGCACCAGATGCATCGTTTTTCAAAAGACGCAATATTAATGGTACTTGCTTCTGATTTTTTTGATCAAAAAGATTATATATTTGAAAAATACAATGATTGAATACGAAAATCTTGCATTGGCTAATGCTAGCTTCTTTGCTGAATTCACAAAGAGTTTCGATAAGGTATTAAAATCGGGATGGTATATTTTAGGAGGTCATGTAAAAATATTCGAAGAAGAATTTGCACGCTATAACACTGTAAAACACTGCATCGGTGTTGCATCCGGATTGGATGCAATCACATTATCCATTGCTGCTTTCAATTTTGAAAAAGGAAGCGAAATTATTGTCCCTTCAAATACATATGTGGCAACTATATTGAGCGTGCTTCAAAACAACATGAAACCTGTTTTGGTAGAACCATCCTTGGAAACTTATAATATTGATTCTGCAAAGATTGAAGCGAGTATCACAAAAAAAACAAAAGCGATTGTCGCAGTTCATCTGTACGGTAAATCCTGCAACATGGATCCAATCATGGCTCTGTGCAAAAAATACAATCTTAAGTTAATTGAAGACTGCGCTCAATCACATGGCGCAAAGTACAAAAACAAAAACACAGGCACTTTTGGAGATTTTGGTGCATTCAGTTTTTATCCCACAAAAAACTTAGGTGCGCTTGGAGATGCAGGCGCTGTTGTCTGTAATGACGATGCGTTGGCATCAGTCATCCTTAAATTGAGAAATTACGGTTCTGAGAAAAAATATTACAACGAACTTGTCGGATATAATTCGCGGCTGGATGAAGTACATGCTGCTTTTCTTTCGGTTAAACTTAAACGTCTCGATGAAATCAATGATCACAAAAGAAAACTTGCTTCCATCTATTTTAAAATATTAAAATCCGATTTCATTAAACCCACCGTTCATCCGGATTACTACGATGTATTTCACATTTTCTGCATACGCCATCCAAAACGTGATGATCTGAAAAATTATCTTCAGAAGAACAATATTAAAACAGAAATACATTATCCCGTTTCGCCCAATAGTCAAACTGCTCTGAAAGAAATGTTCAAGGATGAGAAATATCCGATAAGCGAAGAAATTCACAATACTACTTTAAGTCTTCCGATATCCTTCTGTCACACCGAAGAAGATATTTACAACGTAGCAGAAACAATGAATAAATTTTAAGTAGTATTTTTCAATACTTCCTTAAAAATAAATTTGATTCTTTTTCAGGATATATTAATATTATATACCTCAAAAAAGAATTATTAGATTAATTCTTTGGTAGAAATAAAAACAAATAATCTTTTTTTGCTGGAATGCGAACGGAATCTGCTTTAAAATATTTTTCAGGGAAACAAATTCCTTTTTTATTTAAACATTCATATAATTGTTGCGACACATTAAATTCCTGCTCTATCAATATAACCGTCTTGTTTAAATTTTCCATAGTCGAATTACGAATAAAGAAGCAATTACTTTTATCATAATCAAACAAATAACCGCTATTGTAATAGTTTGCAAACCCAGTGTCGAAATACAAAGCATTTCCCGGGGAGCGGCCTCCGAGCAAATAAATCAATCCCGGATAATTATAGATTGAAATTATCGGCTGGCCTTTGGTAAGAGCATGATGGCTTTTCAGTTTTTCAGTAATGCTTTTCAAAAAAACACTTGTTTCATAGTCAAACTGAATATTATTACCTGCCGGGAGTTCTGGAACAGTAAATTTCTGCTCTGTCAGAGGCGCATTCATCCGATAGGGAGAATACACATTTCCATAAATAATTTGTGATGACATGTTTATCATTATTAAAAAAACAACTATTAGAAATAAATATTCAGTGTAAAGAAATTTTGAAAATAAAGCAGACAGGATAAAAACAAAAACCAACACCCACGAAAAAACAAATTGAGTTATATGAACAGATGGCACATTGGCTGTACCAAAAGAACAGATTATAGGAGTCATGAATAATAAAAACAGTCCACAGAAAAAAATTAAGCGATTTGAAATAAACGGCAGCCATAAATTCCTCGCTCGTTTATCAATAATGTTTAGAACAAGGAATATAATAGAAAACAGGGCTATCAGTCTGTAAAATGCAGAAGCAACATAGATATGAGTCATTCCTGCTTTGTAATATTCATTGACTAAAACATCATTTGCTATTAATAAAAAACAAATAACGGCTGAAATAAAAAATATTTTTCTATAAGAGAATCTGAAGAACAGCCACATTATAATCGGACTTATAAGCATTATTTTATGATAAATAATTATTTTCAGAAAATTATCAAAATAATCTTCAGCATACAGATGAAAAAGAAAATCGGCATTATGAGCAGGCAAATATTCTTTCCCTTTTAGGATACCATTGATTATGTACATGGGCGAATGAAAACAAGCAGATAACAATAGTCCCAACAATATAATACCGACAAAAACTGATAGAGCGTTAAAAAGAACATCTTTTATTTTCTTGTCATTTAATTTCAACTCAGTAATAAGAAAAATTATTCCTAAAACAATCATTAAAATAATTGCCGTTGGATACTTGATTAAAAATAATAGCGCTACCAAAAAACCAATAGACACAAGAATGGCTCTTATTCTTATTACATTTTTCTCTTCCTGTTGGATAAACCATACATACAAAAAAAATAACCCTATTACTATTTGAACTACACAAAGCGTAAGTGAATTATATGATAAAATTTGATAGCCAAACGCATAACTCATAAGGGTTGAAAGAAAAATGATTGGGTAAAACAAATTGAAAGTCGGGAGATTGGATTTCATCGTTAAACGAAACCATTTAACAAAACCGAATGAAAAAACAAAAGATGATAACAATAAAAGAGTCAATCTTAAAATTCTAAAAAACAAAATTCCAAACTCAAATGTACCAGACAACTTACTTATTAATAGATATATCGGAATGAAGTTCAAGACATTTTCCTGACCTTTAGAAAACGAAAGAATATTAAAACCTTCATCAGTAAAATCAAACCCTTTATTCATTCCCCAAATAATTATGCAGAGAGTGGTACCAAAAACAAACCAAAGAAATACAGTAAACAATAGATAAATTAAATTTCGTTGCATACAGAATGATTTTAATTCAATATTAGTTTATTGGTATCCTTTTCAAATTTATTCTTTTAGCCATCTATGCAAGAATATATTTTCTAACTGCTTAAAATACACTTGTGAGGGAAAATAAGGATTCATTTTCATGTTACGTGACATGTTAAAAATAAAATTGACTAATTTTGCTATTATTTTAAAAAAGATAACTACTTACTTTAATATTTTGAAAAAATAAATTCATATTAATAACACTTGAGTTCAATATTAAGTTGAGAAATCAATAGTAAAAAATTAAGTTTGCACATATCTTTTCCACACTGAATGACCCATTTACATAATGTTAGAAACATTGAATAAATTATAATTAATATTTTTTTTACTTCAATGTTCTACTACTGTACATTATTTGATTCCTTTTATCTGATTAAAGGTCTAACCATGTACAGGTCCCTGGAAAAATCATGTGATAATTTTCATCTCTATATTTTTGCATTTGATGATAGAAGCTATAATATTCTAAATAAACTAAAACTTCAAAAAGCAACCATTATATCACTTTCGGAATTTGAAGATGATAAGTTATTAGCTGTTAAACCCACAAGAACCAAAGCTGAATATTGCTGGACTTGTACATCATCATCCATATTATATATAATTGAAAAGTATAATGTTCCCAACTGCACTTACATTGATGCCGATTTGTTTTTTTATCAAAATCCAAATGTGTTGTTCGATGAAATGAGCAGTAAATCTATACTCCTGACAGAACATCGCTACCCATTGAAATTCAACCGCGTTTCTTCCTCAGGAGTTTATTGCGTGCAATTCATCACTTTTGTGAATGACGAAAATGGAACGAAAGCGTTACGCTGGTGGCGAGATGCCTGCATTGACTGGTGTTTCAATCGGTATGAAGACGACAAATTTGGCGATCAAAAATATTTAGACGACTGGACAACGCGTTTCAAAGGTGTGCATGTATTACAGCATCTTGGAGGGGGAATTGCTGCATGGAATGTAGAGCAATACGAGTTCATTGAAAGAAAAAATAATCGAATACTTTTTTTTGACAAAACCTCAAAATCAAAATTTGAAGCAATATTTTATCATTTTCATCATGTAAGGTTTTTTAAAAATGATATCGTTGATTTAGGCTGGAGAGAACAATCACGCACAATAGTTGATAATTTATACGTGCCCTATTTTATTGAACTGGATGAAACAGAAAACATAATAAGGCAAGTTGACAGGAACTTTGATATCCCGTTGGAGCCCTTTTCAGTAATTAATAATTCCGGGATTAAAGGAATAATTAAATATTTGATAAAAATGATTTTTCGATACAGCGTTTATAATAAAAGAAAACTGATTTCAAAATATAAGGCAAAATGAATTTGTTTGGGATTGTGCATCTTGATTTAATATGAAAACCAATTTAATTATTTCAGCTGTTTTTCCACCTGAGCCTGTAGTGTCTGCAAAATTATCATTTGATATTGCAAATGCTATTTCAGCAAAAGAGATCGTAACAGTTATTTCTCCAAAACCTTCCCGTCCCCTTGGGTTCAAGTTCAATACAATGAATTCGGAATATAATTTTAACCATATTCAGTCAAATTCTTTCGTCAGTCCTCAACCAAATATATTAGGAAGGTTTATTGAAAGCTATAGCTTTGGGAAATATTGTTATAAATACATTTCGAAAAATCATAAAAATATAAAAGTAATATACGCTAACACATGGCCGTTGATAGCGCAGTGCCTCGCTGTAGCTGCTGCAAATAAATTTAATGTTCCCATCATTATTCATGTACAGGATATTTACCCGGAATCATTAACCAAGAAAAAATATCTGATTGGCAAATTGCTTTATTTTATTTTATTCCGTATAGATAAATACGTACTAAAAAACGCAGACAAAATCATTACGATTTCAGAGAAAATGAAATTATATCTTACTGAAACCAGAAAAATATCTTATGATAAAATAAACGTTGTTCTAAACTGGCAGGACGAAAAAACATTTGTCAAGTACGAACAAGAAGACAAACTAAAAAAATCTAATCATGCCCCGTTTACTTTTATGTATTTAGGAAATATTGGCGCCACTGCAGGAGTGCAATTACTAATAAATTCTTTTTTAGATGCTAAACTATCTAATAGCCGTTTGGTTATAGCAGGTTCTGGCTCAATGAGAAAAATATTGGAAAAAAAAGTAAATGGCATAAAAGAGGGCACAATAGAATTTTGGTCAGTCCCAGATGGAAAAGTGCCTGAAATACAAAGTTTGGCTGATGTATTATTGCTTCCTTTAATAAAAGGCGCTGCCAGTTTCTCTATTCCATCTAAACTTCCTGCTTATATGTTTTCTAAAAAACCTATTATTGCATGCGTTGATGATGGCAGTGATTCTGCTTCTTGTATTAAAGAGGCAAATTGCGGCTATGTTTTAGAACCTGAAAATATTAAACAATTATCAAAATGCATGACTGAAATAAGGAATCTGCCGGCAGAGAAATTAATAAAAATGGGTGAAAACGGATTTACTTATGCTTGCAAGAATATGTCTAAAGACTTGAATCTTGAAAAAATAATTTTTTTGATAATGAAATCCTGATTATTAAATAGAACTAAATGAGCATTCTAATTGCTTTTCTCATGATTCAATATAATAATCCGCTTCTAAAAAAATGGTTAATGCAAAAATCATAACTATCTAGAAAAAATCAAGATGGAACTAAAAAAACAAATATACTTTTCCCCTTTCGGCAGAGTTATTTCAATCATTCAGAATTGGTTCAGTTTTTTTTCCAGACCTTTTATGGTATACGGCTATTACAGCTGCTTTGACTCTAAATTCAAAAAGCACACAAGAATATCTTCATCTGTTATTATCATGAACAAAAATAATTTGCAAATTGGGAATAATGTTTGGATTTGGCATTATTCTATCATTGATGCGACTAATAAAGTTATGATTGGAGAAGGTTGTCAAATAGGTGCATGGGTGGGTATTTTCACTCATAGCAGCCATATTGCAATAAGATTATATGGAGGAGAAAGTTACATCAAAGCACCGCAAGACGAACGTATGGGCTATATTTCAGGTGAGGTTATTATTGGAGAATATACTTTTATCGGTGCAAAATCCACCATTCTACCCAACATTAAAATAGGAAAAGGCTGCTTAATTGCAGCCGGAACATTAGTTAATAAATCAGTACCTGATTTTTCTATAGTGGTCGGTAATCCTGGTATGATAAAAGGAAGTACAAAAGAATTGGATAAAAAATATTTTAATGAAAAATTAGTCCAGCAAAATTATTTTGACAAAGAAACTATTCATCAGTATTTACAAAATAACCCTCTGGGGAGAAATATTGAATAAAGAATTAAACATACGTTTTCATTTTCTTCTCACATCATTATTAGCTTTCTTGCTTCCAATTTATCCGGGCATTATTCCCACTGCAATTGCATTGCTGTTTATCAATTGGCTCGCAAGTGGAAACTTCGTTTATCTATTTAGAAAAAATAAAAACAGTTTTTATTTTTTACTTTTTATTTCTCTTTATCTGCTTTATGTAATCGGATTATTCTACTCTGAAAATTATGAGTATGGATTAAAAGATTTAGAAATAAAACTTTCTTTATTAGTTTTTCCTCTAATATATTTTTCATCTGATAAATTTAAAAAAGAGCAATTGAAATCCGTATTCAGAAAATTCATCTACGGATGTTTGACAGCATCTGCAATTTGTATTGGATATGCCACCTATCAATATTTCATAACACAATACACAATATCGAAGGGCATCTGGGCCTGGGATTACGGTATTAATTTTTTTTTAAAAGACCGCCTTTCGCTCTGGATGCATCCCAGTTACAGATCAATGTATTTTGTGATGGCGCTTACAGCAATTTACTTGCTCAAAGAAAAAGAACAGTATGCATCTTTTTTGAAAAAATATTTTACTCCTGCTATTTTAGCCGCATTAGTTTTGTTCTTTAATTCAAAAGCAGGAATATTATCGCTTCTTCTTTTTGGAGCTTTTGTCAGTTGGCAATTAATATTTAAAGAGAAGAAAATTAAATTTGCAGTGGTAGGTATCATCATCTCGGTTCTTCTCTTTGTCTCCCTTTATTTTTCCGCTCCCGAATTTACTATTCGGGTAAAAAGCATCTTTAATATTTTTTCTGAAAATATTGACATGAGAAAAAGTGAAGAAAGCACCGCTTCAAGAATTGCAATATGGAATGCAGCCAAAACTGTAATAGCTGAAAATTTTTTTATCGGAACTGGAACTGGAGATGTGAAAGATGCACTGACGGATGAATACAGCAAGCAAGGAATGACTTTTGCCCTGAAAGAAGATTTAAACGCCCACAACCAATTTCTACAAAGTTTTACCGCGCTTGGAATTATCGGATTTATTTCTTTGTGTTCATCCTTGTTAATTCCATTATTCATGGGATGGAAAAATAAAAATTATGTTTATGTTATATTTATTTTGATTATAATTTTAAATCTTTTTACTGAATCCATGTTTGAAACTCAGGCAGGAGTTGTTTTCTACGCTTTCTTTAATTCTTTACTTTTGTTTTCTCAACCTGCCCCGAATGAAACTTCGGGAAAAGAAAAGATATGATTCCCTTTTCCCCACCAAAAATAACTGATGAAATTGTAAAAGCAGTCGAAGAAGTTCTGCGTTCCGGCTGGATTACAACAGGACCGAAAACAAAAGAATTTGAGAAAAGGATTACTGAATACTGCGGATGCAAGTCAACGTTGTGTTTGAATTCAGCTACTGCCGGCCTTGAAATGATTCTTCGCTGGTACGGAGTTGGAAAAGGTGATGAAGTAATTGTTCCTGCATATACTTATTCTGCTACAGCCAACGTGGTCATACATTGTGGGGCGAAAATTGTTTTTGTTGATACAAATCCGGATGACTTTAATATTTCCATAGCAAAAATTGAAAAAGCTATCACTTCCAGAACAAAAGTTATCATGCCTGTTGATTTTGGCGGACTGCCTTGTGATTATGATGCGATAAATGAATTAGTGCGCAGAAAAGATATCCGAAAAAAATTCAAAACAAATACGAAAGAGCAAAAACAGCTGAAACGAGTTCTTGTGCTCAGCGATTCGGCACATTCAATTGGAGCCGTTTACAAAGGAAAAAAAACAGGATCCCTTACAGATGTTTCTGTTTTTTCATTTCACGCTGTGAAAAATCTTATTACAGCTGAAGGCGGTGCAGTATGCCTGAATCTTCCATCACCTTTTAACAACGAAAAAGTTTATAAAGAGTTATGCATAAAATCTCTCCATGGACAAAATAAAGACGCTCTGGCTAAAACTCAGAAAGGCTCATGGCGTTATGATATTGTTGAAGCGGGCTACAAATGCAACATGACCGATATGGCAGCGGTGATGGGATTGGTTGAACTCAGCACTTATGATTCAGATACATTAGTAAAGAGAAAAAAAATATGCGAAACCTATTCAAAGACATTTTCAAAATATGAATGGGCGCAGACCCCTGTGTTAAAAGACAGCAGCAGGGAATCTTCATACCATCTCTTTCCTCTTCGCGTAAAAGGAATAAAGGAAACACAGCGCGATGAGATAATAAAAGAAATTTTTAAACGAGAAGTTTCCGTAAACGTGCATTTCATTCCTGTACCGATGATGCGCTTTTACAGAAAGCTCGGCTACAAAATCAAGAATTACCCTGTGGCGTATAACAATTACTCTCGTGAAATTTCTCTTCCCGTTTATTACGATTTGACAGATGAGAAAATGCAAACTGTAATAAACGCTGTGATTTCTTCAGTCCAAAAAGTTATTGGATGAAAAGATTGTTTGACATAATCTTTTCCTTTATCGGTATTATTATTCTCCTTCCTTTCTTTTTCGTGTTTGCCCTCCTGATTATTGCTGATTCGGGATTTCCTGTTTTCTATTATCAAAAAAGAGTTGGAAAAAATGGAATTGATTTTTTACTTATGAAATTTCGTACTATGAAAAAAGATGCCGACAAACAAGGGTTGCTCACGGTAGGTGAAAAAGATTCACGAATTACAAATATTGGTTTCTTTCTCCGAAATTATAAACTTGACGAACTACCGCAATTATTCAATGTGCTGCTGGGCGATATGAGTCTAGTCGGTCCAAGACCTGAAGTAAGAAAATACGTGGAGATGTATACGGAAGAACAGAAAAAAGTTTTAACGATTAAGCCGGGAATTACTGATTATGCTTCGATTGAATATTCAAATGAAAATGAGATTATCGCCAGATCAGAGAATCCTGAAGAGTTATATATTGAAGAAATCATGCCTGCTAAACTAAAACTAAATCTGAAATATATTTCAGAACAAAATTTTGCTGCCGATTTGAAAATAATTTTGAAAACTATCGCCAAGATTTTCAACTGACCGCATTCAGCAGTTTCTGTATCTCATCCTGCTTTTCTGCATATCCCAATTTCTTATAGGAGAAAACAAGATTTCTCAATAGGCGTTTTATCATTTCAAGATTCGTACATGGCTGATAGTGTTCTGATTTAGGCTCAAGATTCATTTTTTTAAGATATATCTCTAATTGTTTTTTTCCAAACACAGATCCACGGCTGAATGGATTGATATAAAATAAAATTCCTTGTTCAATCATTTCTGCATCTCGTTTTGTTTTCACAGTCATCAGCTGGTGAACATCTTTATAACAGAGAACAAAATGTTCAGGAAGATTCACACCATAAATCGGAATTTTTAAATCCTGCGCAACAATGAGATAAACGAGTGAAAGAGAAAGCGGATTACCTTTTTTGCTCTCAAGCACATTATTAACATAAGAATTCTGCGGAGCGTGATAGTTTTGCGTGTTGCCGCTGAAATTATGCACTTCAAATAAAATATGGTTCAGGATTTTCACCTGTTCCAGCGCAGTAAGTTTGTCATTAAGTTCAATCCAAACATCCTGCCGAATCTGTTGAATCGTTTTTCTATTTTTTTGCTCATCCAGATCCGGATATTGATATTTGGCTATAAGAAGTGCTCCAGTAAGAAGATTCTGGTCAGGGGTAGTGGACCATTCTTTCAGCGCCTGAACAGTGGTGTTAAACTGAATGTTGTGAATGATTTCCTCAATCTTTGTTTGCATGGTAGTGTCAAAGGACTGCTCCCATACATTTTCAAGTGCAGGAATTGCGTTGTTGCCTATAGATAAAAGTTTTTCCCTCACTTGCAGAAAAACATCTTTATCAGGGTCATCCAGCAAACTCAGCAAAGCATTCAATTCGTTTTTGTCCATATCAATTTGTTTGATGCAAAGTTCAGCTCAAAAAATAAATGCAGGTGAAGTTCGGAGAGAAAGATGTTAACACTAAGAAGTTAATCTCCGCAAAACAGTTTTAATAAGAGATTCCATGGCAGGATGGTAATCTTCAGAGAACTTTCTTGAGATGCGGTTGCCCACAATCACGCATACTGTGCAGGCATTATGCCCGAGAAGTTTTGACAAACCAAACAAAGCAGATGTTTCCATTTCAAAATTTACAATGCGGTCATTTTTATATCGGAAGGAAGAAAGTTTGCGTTCAAGGTTTTTGACTGAAGGGATGAGTCTGAGTTCTCTTCCCTGAGGAGCAAAAAAACCAGGAGCGGTTGCCGTGATTCCTTTTTTCATTCCCTCACCAATTCTTCCTAAAAGTTTTTCCGATGCTTTAACTGTGTAAGGAAATGAAAGTTTCCTGTCCCACTTTGCATGTTTGGCAAATGAAAAAGAAATTTTTTCTTCATCCACTTTCTTCGCATCATAATAATGAAGCAACCCATCCAAACCCATTCCATATTCTGAAGCTACGAAAGAATCCACTTCGATATCTTTTTGCAAAGCTCCTGAAGTGCCAATGCGCACAATGTTGAACGAGGATTGCTTCTTCTTAACGGTTCTTGTTTTTAAATCAATGTTTGCAAGCGCATCAACTTCGTTCATAAAAATATCAATGTTGTCAGTCCCAATTCCCGTTGAAATAACGCTGATTCTTTTACCATTATAAGTTCCCGTATGCGTAACAAATTCCCGATTCTGAACCTTATGCTCAACAAAATCAAACTGGTCCGACACCATTTTCACCCTTCCCTGATCGCCAACAATCATTATGTCATTGGCTATCTGCTCAGGGTGGAGATGGAGGTGATAAATACTCCCATCAGGGTTCAATATAAGCTCGGTAGAGGGTATTTTTTTCACTTTGTAAATTTTTATTACTTTCGCTTCTCAATCTAATTCAGCAAAACTATAAACATTTATATCACTATGGCAAAGTCAATCAAAAATGAGATACTGGTTCCGATAGATTTCTCGGAACAATCTTTAATCGCACTGGGTCAGTCCTATAATCTCGCACGAGAATACAAAGCTGAAATTCTTCTTTTATATGTTATGGAAGATGGCGGTTTTCTGAAAATTGCAACTTCAAAACAGTTGAACAGCATGAAAAAAGATGTTCAGAAAAGATTAGACAAACTTGCTGAAGAAACAGCAAAGAAAAGCAAGGTTCATGTTGATACAATGATTGCGAAAGGAAAAACTTATGAAAAAATAATAGAAGTAGCCGATATGACGGATGCCCTGATGATTATCATGGGATGCAACAGCAAGAAAAAACTTCAGAAACTTTTCATCGGGTCAAATGCACTGCGTGTTGTTCGCGAGGCAACGTGCCCTGTAATTACCATCAAAGGCAAGGCGCACCGCGAAGGGTGCAAAAATATTGTTCTGCCGCTTGATTTAACAAAAGAGACCCGCGATAAAGTCCGACAGGCAATTGAGTTTGCCAATCTGGGAACTTTTAAAGCTGCCATTCGTGTTGTGTCAGTTCTTCAGAGCACGGATGAATTTATTGTAAACAAACTTACACGGCAACTTGAACAGGTAAAAAGTTTTATTCAGAAGCAGGGGGTTGAATGCTCTGCAGAGATTATCAAAACCGTGAAAGGCGAAGATTCGCTGGCGCAGTGCATCATTGATTATGCCCACAAAGTGGAGGGAGATCTCCTCATCATCATGACACAGCAGGAAACTAATTTCACACGCATGTTCATTGGCTCAACTGCCCAGGAAGTTGTGAATAATTCCGACATTCCTGTTCTTAGCATTATTCCTCAGATGCGCAAATACAAAATGGCTCATCAGGTTGTAAGGAACTAGCCGTTGTTCGCTTGTTTTTTACTTGTATCCGAAAACTTTTTTCAAAATATCATTGATTCGCGCTATAGGGTCGGTGCGAATCTTTTTTTCCTCTCCGGCAATTAACTTGAAAAGCCCTTCCATTGCTCTTAATGTTACATACTGCTCAAGATTAGGATTCTGCTTTTCAACACCAGGTATTTTGTTGTAGGTAGTAATCAGAGGATTCCAGTATTTAGTCACTTCCACTTTATCAATGGCTCTTTTGATGATGGGAGAAAATTTTGTAGTCAGCTCAGGAGTGGTTTTATCCTGAAGATATTTTGTGGCAGCATTGTCAGCCCCTTTCAATATTCCAAAACCGTCCTGAATGGTCATTGCTTTTATGGCATCCATAAAAACAGGCGCTGCTTCTTTGCTGGCTTCTTCGGCAGCCCGGTTGAGCGTCATGACAAATTCATCCACCTGCTTTTGCATGCCCAGATTCACAACCGTGTTCCGCACTTTTTCCGCTTCCGGAGGAAACGGAATGAAGACGAGCGGATTTTTATAAAACCCATCCATCTTTGATGTGGAAGCGGTGGAATTGTTGGTTCCTACATTGAGCGCTTCTTTTAAACCCCTGATGACTTCATCATTTGAAAGCGCTTTGTTTTTCTTTTTCTTTTTAGTGTATTTGTCAATTTCTTTCTGCGCGTTCTTTTGCGCGTCATTAAGTGTTTTGTTGATGTCCTGAGCCGGAGCAACAGTAGACAGGAAGAAAACCGCTGCAATGAAAAATAAAATCTTTGTCATGTTTTTAGTTTTAATTTATCAAACATACAAAGATTCTGCCAAAGGCAATTATTCCGGCAGGCAAGGTTAAGGATTTGTTCCACGAAGCGGCTGCTTGCATCGCAGTAAGCGCCACTCCCATCGGTATTGTTGCTAAGCAGAGCCGTAACACCACTTTACCGAGCGGCAACACCGCTAAACAGGGTGGTAACATCGCTATACCTATAGGTAACATCGCTAAACCGAGCCGTAACACTGCTTTACCGAGCGGCAACACTGCTAAACAGAGCGGTAAACATCGCTAACCGAGCCGTAACACCACTTTACCTATCGGTAACACCGCTAAACAGAGCGGTAACACTGCTTTACCGAGCGGTAATGGGAATCTCTAAAAATATCAAATATCAACCCTTAACCATTACAGGATTCCGGTATAAACAAAATTAGTCCACTGGTAGGGGTCAGCGCTGAGGTGGCTGAACACAGGATGCTTTGCTTTGCTCAGGGAGATTTGCGTGGCGATTTTACTGGTTTTTGTTTCAGCAGCGCTGGTTTTTTTAGTGTGGCTCACAGGCAACACACTGGCATGCTGAATGCCGAGGATGCTGCCGCTTGGCAGGTTCTGAATAATAATATGCGCTTCCACCGTAACGAGGGTTTTCAACGCGGTGGGCGCAGTGTCTTTTGCAGGGGTAATGCCGTATCTCCACAGATGCGCCTCAGTTCCTTTCTTTGCTTTTTTTGCCTGCACATCCGCCAGCCCCGGTTCGTGAGAAGTAACTCCAAAGTCAGTGGGATTAAACGTTGCTTGCTTTTTGAGCGTATAGCCGATGCGCTGCGCCACTGCTTCTCCTGCCGTAACATCGCCATTGGCGACTGCCACATCATTGCACACTCCCTGCACATACAGCCCGTCTTTTTTATACGAGCGGTCAACAATATTGCGCTGCTGCGTTTCCTGGTCAGCCGTGGCGGTGGGCGGTTTGGTCTGGCGCTTGGTGTGGATGAGCAGCAGGGAATCGGCTTGCGCGTGCAGGGTGGTGTCGGGTACGGGTGGAGCGGTGGCATCAGGGTCGCCTGTCAGTATAATTCCTTTTGCAGAACTCACTAATGTGGGCGTGTCCATTTTGCGCGTATTGAGCGCCAATACGATTTTAGGAAGATTTTTTTTTGACATGAAGATAAAAGGTTAATGATTAATGATTGATTTATTGAGGCACAAATGTAATTTATGAAAGTATGTAAAAGATGCGCGGGTGTTACGGGTTTGCGTAATTCTGTTCCATAACTTTTAAACCATATACGCTATGAAACAGAAAAAAAAGAAGCCCGCAAAAATTGCGAAACTCCCATTAACAAGCAGGGAATTTTCAGCGCTCAAACATGCTGCTATGGAATTCACCAAAGAACAGATAGCTGCTAAGGTGAGCATGAGCAGCCACACTGTGGATTGGGATTTGAGAATGATTCGTCAGAAGTTGGGCGTTCAGTCCATCACAGGCGCAGTGCATCAAGCATGGAAGGCAGGGATTTTTACGAAGGAGAATTGCTGAATGGGAGGGAGTGGGGTATAGGGTATAGAGGTATAAGTTTTTTCCCTTATACCCTATACCTTTATACCTGCTTTGCTTTACTTGCTCTTAATCATTTTCTTCGTCTCCGCAATTTTTCCATCAACCACAAGTGAGTAGGAATAAATTCCTGATGCGAGGTTGGAAGTGGAAAGATTCAATTCTGCTTTTGTTCCTTTGTAGGGAAGTTCTACGGATTTTATTTCGCTGCCGAACTCATCATAGAAG